>CAYGPP010000020.1:0-40712 GCA_964351885.1 uncultured Marinoscillum sp. | reverse complement strand
GTTTTTATGCTTCGCAATTAGGGAGGGACAGAGAGGCGTTTATTTATTTTGAAAATAGGAGTACTAGGAGGAAGAACTGGGACTTCCAACCTCATGGATATCCAGCAAACGCGAATGATAGTTGGATTTTAATAAAGAGCGCAGATATTGATGATGATGGTGATATAGACATCCTCTTGGGTGGAAATGCAATGGCTTTGTCCAAGGAAGAAAAAAAAGTGAAGAAAACAGAATGGCGTCAACATGGAGGAATGGTGACTTTACTAAAGAATACTTTGAAGGAATAGACTCCTGTTCAAAATTGCTGGTTGATTACATTCTACAAAGCGCACATTCGTCGACTAGCAAGAATTAAAACTTTGAAGGCTGAATCTTTAGACCTCACCAATCTAACACAAACTTCTGCTCTTTGAGTCGATCGTACACTTCTTGATCAAAACGATAGAGTTTAGCGGCTCTATGGGAAACACCGTCTTGTTTGGTCTCACAATCAATCAAGAGTTTCATTTTAAGCATTTTCCTTCTGAAATTGGGTTTATCCAATTTGATCTGAAGAATGGATTCATATAAGGACTGCAATTGTAAAAGTGTAAAATGCTCTGGCAAGAGATTGAAGCCAATTGGCTCTTGCTTTACTTTTGATTTAAGTTGAGCCATAGCGTATTCAATGATTTCGCCGTGATCATAGGGTAGCTGAGGTATCTCGTCGAGGGCAAACCACTGAGCATCTGATGCAGTAAAACCCGCTACAAGGTCATAATCTTCATCTCTAATCAACGAATAGAAAGCTACGGTAACCACTCGTTTCGTTGGGAACCTACCCACCGAACCAAAAGCTCTTAATTGATCCAAGAAAAGCTCTTTAACCCCAGTAGTCAAATAAAGAATCCTATGTGCCGCATCATTTAGGGATTCATTGGTATGAATGAACCCTCCCGGTAAAGCCCATTTACCTGCACTGATCCCAGTGGCATGCTTTACCAAAAGTATTTTGATTCGAGAGGAGAACCCAAAAATCACACTGTCAATGGAAAGATCCTCCATTATTTCATTTGCCATAAGCGAACCTACAATTTTTAGTAAAGTAAATAAAATTCAAATTGATATAGTCATAAAGACTATAAGTTATATATTTACCTAAACGATCAGAGATGTATTACATAGGGTACGATATAGGAAGCTCCAGCATAAAGGCCGCTATTATTGATAGCACGACCAATAAGCAGGTAGCGGTGGCAATCTATCCAGAACAAGAGATGGGTATGATTAGCCACGAATCAGGATGGGCCGAACAGCGCCCTGAAGACTGGTGGAGTCATATTTGCCAAGCCACTCAACTAGTCTTGTCTCAGTCCGGTGTTGATAAAAATGATATTTCAGGGATTGGTATTTCTTACCAGATGCATGGCTTGGTAGTAGTTGATAAGCATCATAAGATACTGAGACCAGCCATTATTTGGTGTGATAGTAGAGCGATAGGTATAGGTGAGGAGACGCTGAAGGCATTAGGAAAAGAACGATGCTACAGTCATTTACTCAATGCTCCTGGAAATTTCACAGCTTCCAAGCTAAAATGGGTAAAAGAAAACGAGCCTGAGCTATTCGCACGTATTGATAAGATCATGCTTCCCGGAGATTATATAGCTATGATGCTCACAGGCCTTGCGACCACTACCGTTTCAGGACTCTCAGAAGGAATGTTCTGGGATTTTAAAAATAAAAGAGTAGCTGACTTCCTCATGGAGCAGCTCGGTTTTGATGAGTCAATTATTCCAGAGATTGTCCCGACATTTTCTAATCATGGGAAACTGACTATTGAAGCGGCTGATTCGCTGGGTCTACATACAGAAGTAATGGTAGGTTATAGAGGTGGAGATCAGCCAAATAATGCGCTATCTTTGGGCGTATTGAATCCTGGAGAGATCGCTGCTACGGGAGGGACTTCAGGGGTAGTTTATGGAGTGCAGGATATTCCAGTGTTTGATCCTCAATTACGTGTTAATAGTTTCGCTCATGTGAACCATACTACTGAAAATCAGCGCATTGGGGTATTACTATGTATCAATGGTGCGGGGATTCAATACCGATGGATGAAGCAAATGATTGCTTCTGATGATGTTTCTTACGGAGACTTAGAAGGTATCATTTCTCAAATTCCTATCGGATCGGAGGGGTTAAATGTATTGCCATTCGGCAATGGAGCAGAGCGCATGTTGAGCAATCAAGATTTAGGTGCGCAGATCAACAATATTCAATTTAACAGACACACTCGACCGCATTTCTACAGAGCGGCACTGGAGGGAGTTGCATTCTCATTTGTATATGGAATGGAAGTCCTGAGCGAACTTGGCCTCAATGTCAACAAACTGCGAGTTGGGAATGATAATTTATTTCAGTCTCAAGTATTCAGTGAGACCATTTCTACGATTACAAATGCACCCATAGAGATGATCGAGACCACAGGTGCTATTGGAGCGGCGAGAGGGGCGGCTTTCGCCAATGGAGCGTTTAGTTCGCTATCAGAAGCAGTAAGTGGAGATAAACTGGTCAAAGAATATCTGCCAGTCGATATGGATAAAGAAGCCTACAAAGCGGCATACCAAACTTGGAAAAACAATCTTATAAAAAACATAAATAGCTAAAACAATGAGTAACATAATCTTAGGAGAAAAGGAATACTTCAAAGGCATTGGGTCGGTGAAGTTTGAAGGCAAAGAGTCAGACAACCCATTTGCATTCAAATATTATGATGAAAATAGAGTCGTGGCAGGCAAAACGCTCAAAGAGCATTTTCGCTTTGCCATTGCCTACTGGCACACCTTCTGTGGAGTAGGTGGAGATCCGTTCGGCCCAGGAACAAAGAGTTTTCCTTGGAGTACATCCGCTGATCCTTATCAGAATGCCAAAGACAAAATGGATGCTGCATTTGAATTCATCACCAAAATGGGTGCGCCATTTTATTGCTTCCATGATTTCGATTTGATCGATGAAGGAAACTCACTAGCCGAATCTGGCAAGCGCCTAGAGTTTATCACTGACTATGCTTTGGAGAAGCAAAAAGCCTCTGGAGTCAAATTGCTTTGGGGAACAGCTAACGCTTTCTCAAATCCACGATACATGAATGGTGCTTCTACCAACCCAGATTTTAATGTGGTTTCTTACGCTGGAGCCCAAATCAAAAATGCTCTGGACGCAACTATCAAATTGGGTGGTCAGAACTACGTATTCTGGGGAGGAAGAGAAGGCTATATGAGCTTACTCAATACCAATATGAAAAAGGAACTCGACCATATGGGAAGATTCCTACACATGGCCAAGGATTATGCTCGAGCAAATGGATTTAAAGGTTCGTTCTTCATTGAGCCTAAGCCTATGGAGCCATCGAAACATCAGTATGATTTTGATTCGGCTACAGTCATTGCATTTTTGAGGGAATATGGTTTGATGGATGATTTCAAATTGAATCTAGAAGTCAATCACGCTACACTTGCTCAGCACACTATGCAACATGAGATGCAAGTAGCGGCTAATGCAGGCCTGTTAGGTAGTATGGATGCCAATCGTGGCGACTATCAGAATGGATGGGATACAGATCAGTTCCCTACGAACCTAACTGAGCTGACAGAGATGATGGTCGTCTTCTTAGAAGTAGGCGGTCTGCAAGGCGGAGGTATCAATTTCGATGCTAAGACACGTAGAAACTCTACAGATCTTGAGGATATTTTCTATGCTCATATAGGAGGGATGGATTCATTTTCCAGAGCACTAATTGCTGCGGACAACTTGCTTATCAAGTCTGACTATACCAAATTGAAAACCGAGCGTTATGCCTCCTTTGAATCCAAAGAAGGGCAAGCTTTCGAGTCAGGTAAGTTGACACTAGAGGAGTTAGCTAAACTAGCCGAAGTGAATGGCGAGCCAGCTACTACTAGTGGTAAGCAAGAATTATTCGAGAATATCATTAACAATTTTATCTAATTCAAGGTGCCTGGATATAATCAGCGATTTTTAATGTCGATCACCTTAGTAGCTACCCTCGGAGGGTTGCTATTTGGGTATGACACAGCAGTCATTTCAGGAACAGTCGGTTCCTTGAAGAGTTATTTCATTGATCCATTGGGTTATGCCGAACTCAAGGCCAATTCGATGTTAGGATTTGCTGTTTCCAGTGCATTGATAGGGTGTATTATTGGCGGGATGAGTGGTGGATTTTTGTCGCTAAAACTTGGACGTAAGAAGTCTTTGATGCTAGCTGCATTACTTTTTACCATTTCTGCATTGGGTTCTGCTGCGCCGGAGCTTGGTTTTGCGTCAATTGGTGAAGGAGGATCTTCTTACTTGAGTGTTTTTATCATTTATAGAGTCATTGGAGGAATGGGTGTTGGACTTGCGTCAATGCTTTCGCCAATGTACATAGCGGAACTTGCTCCAGCTTCCAAGCGGGGAGCGCTCGTTTCTTACAATCAGTTTGCGATCATCTTTGGGATGCTCATCGTATATTTTGTGAATTACGGGATTTCATTGGCTGGTGACAGCACATGGCTAGACACTATTGGATGGCGTTGGATGTTCGCTTCCGAACTCATCCCAGCGACGTTGTTTTTCGGGTTACTTTGGTTAGTTCCCGAGAGCCCTAGATGGCTCGTACTCAAAGGAAGAGACAAAGAAGCCAAGCAAGTACTCAACAAAATAAATGGGGAAGAAAACGGGGCTAAAGTCTACGATGATGTAGTAAATGATCTTGGTGATCATAAGTCATCTCCAGTATTGACCTATGGAATCTTAGTTATAGTTATCGGCATATTACTCTCTGTATTTCAGCAGTTTGTAGGGATACATGTGGTGCTCTACTACGCGCCAGAAATTTTCAAAAGTGCAGGAGCAGGCACAAGTGCTGCACTACTTCAAACAATCATTGTGGGCGTCATTAATTTGATTTTCACAGTCGTGGCAATCAAGACTGTAGATAAGTTTGGAAGAAAGCCTTTAATGATAATTGGTGCTATAGGTATGGGGATATCAATGCTAGCACTAGGGTTGACATTTGCTACTGAGAGTATGGGTACGTTATCACTCGTTTTCATGCTGACTTATGTCGCAGCATTTGCTGTATCATGGGGGCCAGTTGTTTGGGTGTTGCTTTCAGAGATTTTCCCTAACAAGATTAGAGGCAAAGCACTTTCTATTGCGGTAGCTGCACAATGGGTCGCCAACTTCGCGGTATCGCAGACCTTCCCAATTATGAATAATAACAGTACGCTGAACGAATATTTTAATCATGGATTTGCGTACCTCCTTTATGGAGTAATTGGCTTCATAGCCGCTTGGTTCGTCTGGAAATTTGTCCCAGAGACTAAGGAGAACTCACTAGAGGAGATGGAGAAGCTGTGGATCAAGAAGTAGGCGCTTCAATTTGAAAGATGCATCGGTGACCACATTAAACCTGAATTATTCATTTGAAAAATGAATAATTGACTGATTTTCAAATCGTCTGATTATGTATTCGGTTTCTATTGCATAATTGCGGTTAAACTTAGGAGAGCATTGCGAAATATGATTCATATGGGATAATATTTGGCTGTATAGAGACATCAACAGAGGAGGAGTTTAATCGCTTCTAGCAAAGCATTTTTTCTATTCGTACGACCGAAAATGGATTGCCGGAGATTTGTAGTCAGTAACACATTTCATTTTTATAACAATAATTCAACTCTAGTTAATAACTTCGATTTTTTGAATCAATTATAGACTTTTGGAACTCATCAATTCTACTGTATCACCTAATGCGTATGAATCCACCATTACCACGGATTGTGCAGTATTTGGCTTTCAGGACAATGAAGTAAAACTATTGCTCGTAAAGCGATCGATAGACCCCTTCAAGGGATCTTGGATGCTCCCGGGAGGCATTATGGGTGAAGGACAGACTTTGGAGGAATCCGTGAACAACGTTCTTTTTAACCTCACAGGAATCCAAGGGATTCATCAAAACCAAGTGAAAATCTATAGTGATTTAGATAGGCATCCAATTAAGCGTGTTGTGACGGTATGTTATTATGCATTGGTTAAGCCTGAAAATCATCCCATAATTGCGAACAATTATGTCTCTGATGTAGAGTGGTTTTCCATCAAAAAGTTACCTCAATTAGGGTTTGATCATTCAAAATTGGTTGCTGATGCATTGACTGAATTGAGAACTAATGTAGAACGTAATTTGACTTTTGGGGAACTGTTGCCTGAGAAGTTCACATTAAAGGAACTTCAAGATCTGTTCGAGAGTATCTTGGGAGAAACCCTTGATCGTAGAAACTTCAGGAAGCGAATTCTACAAATGAATCTCCTTCAGCCCACAAATGAGAAGAAAGTAGGAGTCAAAGGAGGTCCAGAACTTTATCTCATTAAGAAGTAAAACAGCGTCGCTATTTGGGGATTTACCTTACTGTGTATATATTACACGGTAAAGATGTTTGACTCATGAAAAGACTCGCCCCATTTTTCCTATCCATCATTGTTTTTGGTTGCTCCCATCCTGAATATTTAATCTTTTACAATAAGACTATTACTGCTTTAGCTGACCAGCCATTGGTTTTGGATCGTACAGACTTGAACTATGGAGGCAATGATTTCTTTATATTTCAAAATGAAAATGGAATGCCTATACCTGTACAGTTTGATGATTTGGATGGTGATGGGCTTTGGGATGAAGTAGCGCTAGAGCTTAATTTTGATGCATCAGGCACGAGGAAATTCACTTTTAAGAGGATTCCAGAGAGCGAACTTCCAGAATTTGAAATAAAGACAGGTGCACATTTGGGTTATAGTCCGAAGCGTGACAATGAGTTTGAGTCGATCATTTCAAATACAAGACCAATTGACCACTCAGCTCAGAGCACTCCATTTCTATATCAGTATGAAGGCCCGGGATGGGAGTCGGATAAAGTAGCATTTAGAGCTTACTTCGATAGTAGAAATGGGAAAGACATCTTTGGTAAAAGACAGCCTGACTTAGTGGCGCACAAAATAGGTTTGAATGAAAATTATCATGAGCTAAGAGATTGGGGAATGGATGTCCTCAAAGTGGGCAATTCCTTGGGAGCCGGAGCGATAGCCATGATTAAGAATGATTCTATCTATCGCCTCACAAATACTCTCAAATCACAATTCAGGATTATAACGGAAGGGCCGGTGAGATCGATCATTGAATTTCAATATACGGGTTGGGAAGTCACTGGAGTAAAATATGACCTTACCGAAACCATTTCTATTTGGGCAGGTAAAAGGAGTTATCAGAGTGAGATTATGTTCTCAGGTAATGAGTCAGATACCTTAGTTACAGGTATTGTAAACCTGAAGAATCTAGTATCAAAGCAGATAGAAGGAACCAATTCAAATATGCTTTATACGCACGGTAAGCAAAGTGAGAACAAGGATATTTTAGGCCTTGGACTCATTGTTCCCAAAAGCGGATTGATAGGTTTTGATCAGGCCCCCAATAATGGCGCAGGAGTGACTTATACGTATACAGCATTACTCAAACCAACTGATGGCGTATATCAATTTGCATTTTACGTCGGATGGGAATTGGAAAATGCTGACTTTAAATCTGAGGATTACTTTTCTCAACTACTCCAATCCGAGACGATAACATTTAATAATTCGATTGAGATTAAAAGAAAGCCATGAGGAGCTCTAGAAATAATCGCCTCTGCACACAGATCAAGGTATTTATTTGGCCTCAATTCCTAAATAGACTTTAAATTAAATACAAAGAAAATGACACAAGTAAGATTTGGATCACATCCAGAAGATGTTAAAAGATTTACTACCGAGGAGTTAAGAAACAGATTTTTGATCCCTGAAGTAATGGTCAGCGGAGAAATCACAGCGGTCTATTCTATGCATGATCGAATGATCACTCTCGGGGTGGTACCAACCGCTAACGCTTTAGAGCTGCCAGCTTTTAATGACTTGACTAAGTCAGCTTATTTTCTGGAGCGCAGAGAGCTCGGCATTATCAATGTAGGAGGGAAAGGCACAGTGACAGTCGATGGTGAGTCATACGTGATCAATAGTAAAGAATGTCTCTATGTAGGTAAAGGTAAAAAGGCGATAAGTTTTGCAAGTGATTCTGCCGCTAGTCCTGCAGAATTTTATCTAAACTCAAGTCCAGCCCATAAAGAATATCCAACAGTAAAAGCTGTTCTTAGCGATGCGCATAAAGTAGAACTTGGATCTAAGGATAATTGTAATGAAAGGACGATATTTCAGTATATCCATGAGGACGGCATCAAAAGCTGTCAATTGGTGATGGGTTTTACACAGCTGGCAGTTGGAAGCATTTGGAACACTTTCCCCCCTCATACCCACAATAGACGTATGGAAGTGTATTTCTACTTCGATATGCCTGAAGATCAGATAGTGATGCACTTCATGGGCGATCCAAGAGAAACAAGGCATTTGGTTATGACCAATAAGCAAGCGGTGATTTCACCAGAATGGTCCATTCATTCAGGAGCAGGGACTTCCAATTATACTTTCATTTGGGGAATGGCTGGAGAAAATCAAGCTTTTACTGATATGGATGGAGAATCATTGACTTCAATAAGATAACATGGTATTAGATTCATTTAGCCTAAAAGGTAAGACCGCACTGGTTACAGGATGTAAGAGGGGTAATGGTAAAGCCATTGCAGAAGGTTTGGCGGAAGCAGGAGCGGACATCATCGGTGTGTCCGCATCTCTAGAGTTATCAGGTAGCGTAGTAGAAAAATCAATCAACGATATAGGTCGCTCGTTTAAGGCGTACAAATGTGATTTTTCGGATAGAAAATCACTTTATAAGTTCTTAGATGAAGTGAAGTCTGACTACAAGCAGATAGATATCCTTGTCAATAATGCAGGGACGATCATGAGAAAACCTGCTGCAGAGCATCCAGACGAATATTGGGATCAAGTGATTGAGGTAAATCTTAATGCTCAGTTCATCATCTCCCGAGAAATTGGGAAAGGGATGATCGAAAAAGGAGGTGGCAAGATCATCTTCACGGCTTCATTACTTACTTTCCAGGGGGGATTTACGGTACCTGGTTATGCAGCAAGTAAAGGTGCTATTGGTCAGCTCACTATGGCGCTATCCAACGAATGGGCATCTAAAGGCATCAATGTCAATGCCATTGCTCCAGGCTATATCGCCACAGATAATACCCAAGCACTGAGAGAAGACTCGGAGAGGAGCGAGTCAATATTGGCTCGAATTCCGCAAAACAGATGGGGAAATCCAGAGGACTTCAAAGGCCCAGCGGTCTTTCTATCGAGTGCAGCGTCGAGCTACATGAATGGAACCATCGTCACAGTAGATGGTGGTTGGATGGGAAGGTAGTCTTCGCGAATATTGGATTAAAATATACTTAATGGCCCAAGCATTAGCTTGGGCTATTTTTATTCAACCAATTCGAATGGACGCAAGAACCAGTTCCAATTGGATTTTTTCATCTAGCTAGTCATGCTGAAGGCACTTTGGGATTATGACATTATCTAGTCAAGTCCGCCTAATTATAGCAAAGACCACCCTCGTCAAGTTTCATTCCTTGAGCTACAGACTCGGAAGATTGCATCAATCCTTTTTGATTCATCAGTAACAATATCATCTGAACGATCTGCTTGTCTTCAAATGCTTTGACATTGATGATCACGTCAAAAACGCTCTGGTCAAATTTTTCCTCGGTCAAATGCTCCATCCATTTGGTACGGTTTTCATCAAAATGTCTTACTACTTTGACTGCATCTTCGTACGTAATACCCTTACTAGCTGCAATCTGGTGTGCGCGCCATTCAATAGGTGCAATGAGTCTCACCCGAAGTACCCTTGACATCCTACTTGTCACCATGCTACCACCTCTACCAACAATAATAACATTCCCTTTTCTTGCATAGTCCTGTATAACCTGCCGCACTTGCTCCATGATCTTTTTATCAGAAATACTGTAATGATGCGAAAGAGAATTAAAAAGCTGATTCATAATATCAGATTCGTGGGTAAGAATCCGTCTATCAATATCATCAGATTTCAGTCTCAGTATTTTGGCAGAATCGCCCAGTACCTCTTTACTGATAATTTTCCATGAGAGTTTACTTTTTTTTACGTTTTCATTGATGTGCTTAGCAAGCAACCTTGCAATCCTATTTGCATTGCAGCCGTATTCTCTAGAAATAGTAACAGTTACTCCATCTTCCTTGTGGGCAAATTTGGAATTATCTCTGTCATCCAAATATTTTTTTAGATCGATTTTCATGATTTCCTCATTTTGTGTTTATCCTATACCTAATGTATGTGATAAATGTGTCCGAAACTATGACTGCTGTCAGGTCCATATCCAACTCTAATCAGGCATTTTTGGTCATGGAAAAGCCCATGTTTGATGAAAGGATTTTCATCTATAGAAATCAGTGAAATTGGGTTTATTACCCTTAACATTTCCGCCTTTTCATTTCTCCGATAGCTCTAGTGTGCTATGTCGAAAAGTCTCAACGTGCCATTTAGAGAAAGTACAGAAGCATACTAGGACTTTAGTAATCCTGTTAAATACCGCCATTTCGACAAAGGAGAAATTCTCCAGCGAATTAGACCACAGAAGGAGATTCCCGGTCTACATTTCACTGCGCTTCATTACGCCGTGGAATGATGAAGTAGTATGGAAGTAGCGTTCCTGATTGAGATCATCATTTCACTATTTTTTTATATTCCTCATTCCACAACGTAGTGACTGTAAGGAGTGAAGATCGAGGAATCTCATACCGCGATTACTTAATTAGTGAGTATAAAATAAAAATAAATGAGTTACGCTGAAAAGGCTAAACTCACATTATTAGAACGCTTAGTTGATCTCAGTTAGATATTTAGGCCAGAGTTCTATGTAAATTAGACTATTTTGATCAATCAATTTCCCAGGGATCTGTTACCATTCCTCCATCTAAACCCATTTTTATCTGACTAAAATTATATTATTTTCATTACTGTGTATATATTACATAGAACGAATAATATTATAATACTCATGCATAGCAAATTCGAAGATTTAAGAGGTAAAGTAGCAGTTGTAACTGGTGGCGGAGGAGTACTCTGTGGAGCAATGGCCATGTCACTCGCAGAGCAAGGGATGAAAGTAGCCATTCTGGATTTGAGACAAGAAGCCGCAGATAAGATGGCAGCTACTATCACTCAGGCAGGAGGAACAGCTATTGGCGTAGCAGCTAATGTGCTAGAGCTTGAGAGTCTGAAAGCCGCACGTAGTATTGTTGCTGAAAAACTTGGTCTTTGTGATATTCTGGTGAATGGTGCGGGAGGGAATCATCCAAAAGGAACTACTTCTAAAACACATCTATTTGCTGAGGACTTATCTTCCAACGAAGAGCTAAAGACATTTTTTGATCTCGATCCTGAAGGCATTCAATTCGTATTCAATCTCAATTTTATTGGCACCCTATTACCTACGCAGGTGTTTGCCAAAGACATGGTAGGCAAAGCGGGCTGCTCGGTCATCAACATTTCTTCGATGAACGCTTTCACACCTTTAACTAAGATTCCTGCATACAGCGGGGCAAAAGCTGCGGTAAGCAATTTCACGCAATGGCTGGCAGTCCATTTTTCTAAAGTAGGAATTAGAGTAAACGCATTGGCGCCTGGTTTTTTCCTTACGGATCAGAACAGAGCACTCTTAACAGACGCAAACGGTGATTTAACGGATCGTGGTAATGTAATTATCGATCACACCCCGATGGGAAGATTTGGAGAAGCCGAGGATTTAGAAGGTACGTTGCTGTGGCTATGCAGTGAAGGTTCGAAGTTTGTAACGGGAGTGGTAGTACCGATTGACGGTGGTTTTAGTGCTTTCAGTGGAGTTTGATAAATTTTATGAAAACAAGTTTGAACCTAAGAAGTCAAAGTCAATGACAACCGATAAAAAGTCAATTTCATGGGGCATTATTGGTTGTGGAGATGTAGCAGAGGTGAAGAGCGGACCAGCTTTTCAGAAGGCTGATCATTCCGAACTTTTAGCTGTAATGCGTAGGGACAGTACCAAGGCAGAGGACTTTGCCAAAAGGCATGATGTTCCTATTTGGTATGATCAGGTGTCGGGAATACTAGAGAATGCGGGCATAGATGCGGTTTATATTGCTACGCCACCTTCCACTCACTTGGAATATGCGCTTCAGGCATTGAAGGCAGGAAAGCATGTTTATCTAGAAAAGCCGATGGTACTTACCAATGAAGAATCTGAAACATTATGCCAGGCTGTAAAGGCCAGCAGCGGCAAATTGGTAGTGGCCCACTATCGTAGGTTATTGCCGATGTATGCCAAGGTCAAAGAGTTGATTGTCAATGAAACGGTAGGAGATATCAAGTACGTAGAAATCCGGTTTCTACAAAAAGACCAAAAAAGTATTGCAAGCAATTGGAGAGTTAAAGCGGCGATCTCCGGTGGTGGATTGTTTCATGATCTTGCTCCTCATCAATTAGATTTGATGTATTATTTTTTTGGTGACTATAAGGATGCCAAAGGGTTTTCGGACAATCAAGCAGGCAAGCATCAAGTAGCGGATATTGTCAATGGAATAGTGGAATTCAAGAGTAAGGTACAGTTTAGAGGTATTTGGCACTTTGACGTTCCGGATTACTTGGTAGAGGATGATTGTACGATCTATGGTAGTAGCGGGACGATCTCTTTTTCATTTTATGGTGAAGAGATCAGAATAGAAAGCGCAAAAGGGGATGATACTTATTCCTTTAAACATCCGGTGAATATTCAGCAACCATTCATACAGCAAACGGTGAACTACTTTCTCGGTGAGGGAGAGAACCCTTGTACGGCAGAGGAAGGAAAAGCAGTGATGGCGATGATTAACGCTTTTACAAAATAGAAGAATTGAGTACGCTTAAAATAGTGAAGTAATTCTTTTGTAACCATAGGTAATTAAATGATGGGTTGCTTGCAGCAAGTCATTTAAATGAAGGAGTTACACGAGAAGAAATATTTAAATAATTCAACTCTAGTTGATAAAATAATGGAACAAACTTGGAGATGGTACGGGCCAAATGACCCAGTATCTTTGGCAGATGTGAAAATGGCAGGAGCTACAGGAGTAGTCACTGCGCTTCATCAAATTCCCAATGGGGAGATTTGGACGGAAGCGGCTATTATCGAAAGAAAGCATCTTGTAGAAGCGGCAGGGCTGACATGGTCTGTCGTGGAGAGCATTCCTGTGCACGAAGACATCAAGAAGCGCACAGGAAACTTTGAGAGATATATCGAAAATTACAAAATGAGTATCCAAAACCTTGGTAAAAACGGTATAGATACAGTCTGTTACAATTTCATGCCGGTTCTTGACTGGACGCGTACCGACTTAGCCTACGAAATGCCAGACGGTTCCAAGGCATTGAGGTTTGACGCTGTTCAGTTTGCCGCATTTGAATTGTTTTTACTCAAGCGCCATGGCGCTGAGAATGACTACAGTCTTGCCCAAAAGGAAGTGGCTCAAGTTGCGTTTGATAAAATGAGTGAAGCCGACAAGCAACAATTAGTCAATAATATCATAGCGGGATTACCAGGGGCAGAAGAGGGCTACACTGTAGATCAATTCCTTGATGTGCTGAGTACCTATGACGAGGTTGATGCAGCTCAATTGAAGGCCAATCTTTATGATTTTTTGAAAGCGATTGTTCCGACTGCTGAGGAGTCTGGTGTTTTGATGGCAATTCATCCAGATGATCCTCCATTTCCAATATTGGGTTTACCGAGAGTTGTAAGCACAGAGGCTGATGCCGAGGAATTGCTTAGCGCTGTGGATAGCAAATACAATGGACTTTGTTTTTGTACGGGTTCGTATGGCGTAAGGGTAGACAATGATTTGGCTGGCATGGTAGAGCGATTGGGTCACCGATTCAACTTTATTCATTTACGAGCAACAAAGCGCGATGCTGCTGGTAATTTCCATGAAGCAGATCATTTGGATGGCGATGTAGATATGTATGCTGTGATGAAGAATCTCGTCTTGGAACAAGAAAAAAGAAAGGCAAGTGGCAGACCAGATACTCGAATGCCTATGCGCCCAGATCATGGACATTTGATGTTGGATGACCTTCATAAGAAAACCAATCCTGGTTACTCTGCCATAGGACGATTACGAGGTTTGGCTGAACTGAGAGGCTTAGAATTAGGGATTCAACGATCAATCAAAGACTCATGAAACCATTTCTAGATAAAGACTTTTTATTGGAGACCGATACTGCAAAGAAGTTATATCATGAGTATGCGTCCAGCATGCCCATTATCGACTATCACTGTCACCTTTCACCACAGGACATAGCGGAAGATCGAGTCTATAACAATATCACGGAAGCTTGGCTGGAAGGAGACCACTACAAATGGCGTGCGATGCGAGCTAATGGGATAGATGAGTCCTATATCACTGGAGACAAACCTGCACAGGAGAAATTTCAGAAATGGGCGGAAACTGTACCAGATACTTTTCGAAATCCATTGTACCATTGGACGCACTTGGAGCTTCAGAGGTATTTTGATATTCACGAAACGCTCAATGGTGACAATGCAAGTAGAATCTATAAGGAGGCTTCCGCTAAATTAAATACACCAGAATATTCCTGTCGTGGATTACTTCAGAAAATGAATGTACGCATGGTGGGTACCACGGATGATCCTTGTGATGATCTAAAGTATCATAGACAGCTGAGTGCAGAGGGATTTGAAGTGAAAATTTTACCAACCTTGCGACCTGATAAACTATATGCAGTTGAGGACCCTTATTCCTACGTGAGTTATCTTAAGAAGTTGAGTAGCCTTACAGGTATACAAGTTGATAGTTTTGATAATCTATTGGCTGCAGTCAAAATGCGTGTAGGGTACTTTCATGAAGTAGGCGGTCGACTATCAGATCATGGTTTGGATCAACTCTATTTTGATGGATATTCTATCGAATCTTCAGAGGATATTTTTGCTTTGGTATTGAAGGGTGAGAAGCTAGCGAAACGTCAGATTGAAATTTTCAAGATGACTATGATCGTCGAACTTTCCAAAATGTACCATGAGCATGGATGGACTCAGCAGTTTCACTTAGGAGCCATTCGCAATAATAATAACCGGATGATGCGGACAATAGGGCCAGATACCGGTTTTGATTCTATCGGAGATTTTCCTCAAATATCAGCGCTATCGCAATTTCTTAATCAACTAGATTCCAGTGATCAACTCGCGCAAACAATAGTTTACAATCTGAATGGTGCCGACAATGAGGCATTCGCCACCATGTTGGGTAATTTCAATGACGGGACTGTGGCTGGAAAGATGCAATTTGGATCAGGATGGTGGTTTCTGGATCAGAAAAAAGGAATGGAGCACCAGATAAACACCCTCTCCAACATGGGACTCTTAAGTCGTTTCATAGGGATGCTTACGGATAGTAGGAGTTTCCTTTCTTTTCCAAGACATGAGTATTTTAGAAGGATTCTTTGTAACCTTATTGGTACAGATGTGGAGAACGGAGAATTGCCGGATGACATCAATTGGTTGGGAAATCATGTTCAAAATATCTGTTATCACAATGCAAAAGCATATTTTAAACTCTAAATAGAATGAGCTTGAGACACCCCATTTACTTAGTTATTTCAATATTTATTAGTGCTCTGGCCACCAGCTGTGTTCAGGAGGAAGAAGTCATGGTTTTGAAACTTGCTCATGCTTTGGATATCAGCCATCCGGTACATTTGGGAATGGTCAATATGTCCGAAAGATTGGAAGAAAAGTCGGGAGGAAAACTTAAAGTACAAATTTATCCGTCAGGGCAATTAGGGAATGAGCGAGAGCTGCTCGAACTTCTACAGATCGGAAGCTTGGCTATGACCAAAGTTTCAAGTGGTGCATTAGAGAATTTCGTTCCCTCATTTGAAGTGCTTGGTTTGCCTTATCTATTCAGGGATAAAGCCCATCTTTTTGGTGTACTGCGGGGAGAGATTGGTGAAGAGTTTTTAGCGAAGGGAGAAAAATACCGATTCAGAGGACTGTGCTTCTATGATGCAGGTTACCGAAGTTTCTATAGCAAGGAGCGCCCAATCAACAGTCCGAGTGATCTTAAAGGACTTAAAATTCGAGTGATGAAAAGTGTAACCGCTGTGAATATGGTCACACAACTTGGCGGTTCTCCAACGCCTGTTTCCTTTGGTGAACTGTACACGGCACTCCAACAGGGCGTGGTAGATGGTGCTGAAAATAATCCACCAAGTTTCTATTCGAGTCGGCATTATGAGGTATGTAAGTACTACACTCTGGATGAGCATACAAGTTTGCCTGATGTACTACTCGTGAGTTTGGAGTGGTGGAATGATCTAACCAAAGAAGAGCAAGGGTGGTTGAAATCAGCAGCAGATGAATCGGTGGACTTCCAAATGGATGTTTGGGATAAATCTGAGAAAGAGAGCCTGGCTGCTGTTCAGAAAGCAGGAGTAGAAATTATCCGACCAGACAAGACGCTGTTTTCAGATATGGTAAAACCTCTTTATGATGCCTATAAAGACGATAAAGTAAAATATGACTTCATTCAGCGAATAAACGATTACAAGTATGAGGAAGCAAATTGATAACGTATTAGCCAATACATTAGTGATACTGATGTCTGTAATGGTGGTGAATGTCCTTTGGCAGGTTGCTTCAAGGTACTTACTCAATTCACCAAGTTTATTCACAGATGAGCTTGCCAATTTCCTATTGATATGGGTTGGCTTGTTAGGTTCAGCTTACGCCGCAGGGCAGAAGGCTCACCTCGCTATTGACATTCTCCCAAATCAACTCACGGGAGCGAAGAAAAGAAATCTCAATCTAGCTATTGGCATCCTCACCATTTTATTTGCGGTCACCATCATGGTGATAGGAGGCTCGCGTTTGGTCTACCTGACATTGAGCTTGGAGCAACTTTCAGCTACGCTTAGAGTTCCTTTGGGTTACGTGTATTTGGTCATTCCATTGAGTGGAGTTCTTATTGTTTACTATACTATTATGGACTTTAAAACCAACAAAGCATGAATCTTACAGAGATATTAATATTGGTTTTGAGTTTCGTTGTGCTTTTGGGAATAGGCCTTCCTATAGCCTATTGTATCGGCCTTTCGTCGTTATTCACTTTGGTGATTTCCATGCCTTCCATTACAGCGTTTACTACCCTAGCTCAGCGCATGGCTACAGGGTTGGATAGTTTCGCCCTTTTGGCCATCCCATTCTTTGTGCTATCGGGTCAGTTGATGAATAGTGGTGGAATCGCCCGGCGGCTAGTGGACTTTGCCAAAGCATTGGTTGGTGGACTTCCCGGAGGATTGGCTTTTGTGAATATTGTAGCCAGTATGCTTTTTGGAGCCATCTCAGGGTCAGCAGCAGCAGCAGCCTCAGCGATTGGTGGTTTCATGGGGCCAAGAATGGAACAAGAAGGTTATGACAAGTCTTTTAGTGCAGCAGTGAATATTGCCAGTGCAACTACTGGATTGGTTATACCACCAAGTAATATTTTGATTGTCTTCTCATTGGCAAGCGGGGGCGTTTCTATTGCTGCTTTGTTTATTGCTGGCTATGTACCAGGGATATTGATGGGAGTTTCATTGATGTTTGTTTCTATGGTCATCGCCATAAGGAAAGGATACAAAAGAGGCAAATGGGAAAGTCTTACCAATACGTTTAAAAAATTCTGGAGCGCCTTTCCAAGTTTGCTCTTGCTGTTCATAGTCATAGGAGGAATCGTAGCTGGGATCTTCACCGCCACTGAAGCTTCGGCTATTGCAGTGCTTTATACATTGGTGCTAGCATTTATCTACAAGGAAGTTACGGTTAAGGATCTCCCTAAGATCATTCTCAATACTGTATTAACTACTTCTATTGTGATGCTCTTGATTGGAACTTCTATGGGCATGTCATGGGTGATGTCCTATGAGAATATTCCACAGGAAGTAAGTCAGGGGCTAATCACCTTGTCTGACAATCCAATTGTGATTCTGTTGATTATCAACTTGATTTTATTGTTCGTAGGAGTCTTTATGGATATGACACCAGCAGTGCTGATCTTCACACCAATATTCCTTCCTGTTGTTGAGCGATTAGGCATGGATCCAGTTCATTTTGGAATAGTGATGGTCATGAATCTTTGTATTGGACTATGTACGCCACCTGTAGGTTCGGTACTCTTTATAGGCTGTGGTGTAGCGGGGATCAGTATACAGAAAGTATTGAAGCCACTGATACCAATGTTCTTGGCCTTGCTAGTTGTACTAATGTTGGTGACTTATATTCCAAGTCTGAGTTTGTGGCTACCTGGGGTTTTGGGGTTTTAGTGTAATTTTATAATTGTTCTGGATCCTTTTTTAACCATGATCTGTAGCTGATTTTCGACTACTAATATTTGTTAGCATGCGTTTCAGAAGCAATTAACTTTTGCATAGAAGATGTTGTATAGCATACAATAATTCTATCTCGATAGGATACTTATTTCCACCCTTCTGTTGATTTTACCTTCTTCCACGTCTGTAGTAACTACTAGAGGCTTTTGATGACCCCAGCCTTTTGTGGAGATATTACTTTTATGAACTCCTTGCTCGATAAGATACTCTTTCGTCGATTTTACCCTTTTCTCGGACAATACTTGATTCTTTCGGGCACTTCCTCTAAAATCTGTGTGACCTTCTAGTAAGATTTTCATAGAGGGTTTCTCTTTCATAATTTCCGCCAGTTTATCTAAGTCCCTTTTAGCTTCTGGTTTGATGTCTGCCTTACTCAAATCGAAAATGAGGTTTTTCAATACGAACGAATCGTTGTTTTCTATAAGGACTGCAATGTCTTCTGCACCATCAGTACCTGAACCTTGATCACCGGAATAGCTTTCATCTTCCTTGACGTCATTATTAGTATTTGGTTTTTTGACTCTAGTAAAGCTTGGGACTTGACTGTTGCTCGGGTTATCCTGTGGATTGGACTCCTCAACTCGTGTAAAGCTCTTGACTTCCTGTTCATTAGCCTCCCTTTTAGGATTCGCATCTAGAGTCACCTGATACTCTTTTACTTCCGCATCTTTGGAATTGTAGGCAAACGATTCTGAAATGCTTCCTATGCAGTTAGACCATGTGACACTGTAGTTTCCAAATTGGGTTAGCGGGATTTCAACCTTGTTGTTAAATGCAAGTTTTTCCTCATCTAAAAACCATTCTACTTTATCTAAATCACCGAAACATCCAGATTTTATCAAATCGGTTTTCAAGAATTCATTCGCACCTTTGTTCACCTTCACGAGGTTGATCTTTTGCTCTGGATCAGGATTACCTACTTTCAGAACCGCGAAAGCATCGTCCGGAGAACAACTCGGTCTTAAAACATTGTTTTTACAAGAATAGTCCAAAGTTCCTCCCATTGTGATGTAATAAATGCCATCTTTCATAGGAGCATTAAACTTGAGAGTAGATTTTTTGCTATTGAATTGATAGCCATAGAAACTCTTGGCACAAACTGAGGCGTGCCCCCTAATTCCCCAATATACTTGCACTATGCAGCTAGGACAATAATCCCCATTTTGTTGAGATCTCAATTTGGTTTTGATCTGAACTGGGGCTCCTTTTTCTACCGCCAAGTAGGTCGTTGATTTGCCATTCATCGTAACGTCAGAGAACGCTACCTCCCTAGCAGCATATTGAACCTTTTTGACTGATGGTGGAGCCATGACGCCACACTGACCAAATAAGTCATAGTTTCCAGAGGCTAAAAACAGGACTGTCGAAAGAATTAAGAACTTCATTTATGTCGAATTTTGATTGCTTACTGTGCCTAACTGACCAGAAGGTCTTGATGTTAGATTTTGACGGAAGGTATATAAATTATCAAATGTGAGGAGGCAATAATCTTTTGATTGTAGAATTGGAAACTCTAGCGGTAATTATGTGATTAAAATACGTTTCACTAATCTCGCTCCCAAACTAAATTGTTGTTTGCAACAATCTTGAACTTGTCCAGTTTTACATTTACTTTGAACTTGAAAGTATAAATATTATGTATCGATCCCACATATCCGTTTTGGTTACATTAATTGTTTTAGTACTCGTTCTTAGTGCTTGCGGAGAGAAAGCGACCGAGTTAATCACGACCGAGCCGATGGCCGCATCTGGCGAATTTCTTTTTGAAGGGCCAAACACACTCCAGGGAAATTTCTCGTTAGACTTGAGTCTACTTTCCGAGAAAGCAGCGATGGATGAAAATGAGATTTCTGAAGTAAGCATCGAGCGTGTTGTTCTCGATTTTGATGGGGATGATACTGCTCAGTATGTTGAAAGCGTATTGGTCCAACTGGTGAGTAATGATTTGCCTTTAGTCTCTGCGGCCACCTTAAGTGGTCTTAATGGTAAAGACAACACCTTGAATGTGAACAGTGAATTGGACATTCTATCCTACATCAAAGACTCATCCTCACAACTCATAGTGGACGCTAACTTGATGAAAGATATGGACGAAATGATCGTCTCAGTAACATTTGAATTGACTATAAAATATTAGTTTTATAAATCTCCAAATAATGAAAAAGTCGAGCGTATTTTCTTTAATCTTCACCTTTTTAATTCTCACTCAGGCAATGGCTAGTGGGGATGAGTTGATCGGTATTTGGAAACCGAGTAACGGACGTTCTCTATTAAAAATCGAAAAAATTGGCAGTAAATATTATGGTCGTGTGGTATGGCTTATAGAACCAACAAACGAAGACGGAACAGCCAGAGTAGATATCAACAATCCAGATGAATCCCTGAGGTCAACACCTTTGAAGGGATACCGATTGCTGAAAGACCTAAGCTGGGACGAAAAAGAAGGTGTTTGGACTGGCGGTACGATATATGACCCAAACAATGGTAGCACCTACAATTGCACCATAGAGAAAAAAGATGACAGCACTATAGAAGTTCGTGGCTATATAGGCACGGCGGTTTTCGGGCGTACAGATGTATGGAAACTTATGAAGCGAAAATAGTCATTCGATTCATTGACTAGGGACTCACAAGGCTTATCGTAAATTGAGCATAAAAAGTATTGCTCAGTTCATTTTCAAGCAGGTACCCTGAATCATCAAATCCTCTAAAAAAATCTCCTTCGTCTAGATTAAACTGATAGTTGATACGATAACCTGCTTGAACGCCAATCCAAATGAAATCATTTAAACCTCGATTGTAAGACAGGCCTAAGCGAATTTCAGATCTTCGAAGCTCAACATCATCAAAGCTATCGTTGATAGAGATGGAGTTAAAGTCGTTCTTATTGAAGTTGCTCAACTGATACGTAGCGCCTTCCACTTGATAACCCATCATTAATAGCGAACGACTGTTCCATCTGTAGCGTGCTTGTATACGTGCTGGAAATAAGGCCTCAACTCCCCATGAAGGGTTCTTGAAGGTTTTGTAATAGTAAATCACTGGGAGCAGGTTTTGCGCACCGCCCAAATAGGTGTGCGAGAGCCCAATTCCCCACATGAGGTTGTCCGTTGGCTTAAACCCATAAATAGCCGCAGCAGGCACTCTTATTTGACCTAAGGATGGCGCATTGCTAAATGAATAATCACCGTTGAGTTCACCACCCACCTGCAGAAGTAAAAATCGGGTATCATTGAGAGGTTTGAAAATTGTGAAGTTTGTATTCAACCATTTCAAGGAATTATTACGCACATTTTCAGTGAAGGGATTTACTAAATTCTCGTTAGAGAAATTATAACCCATCTGAACATAGCTCACTCCCCAATTGATCAAAATATTATTTCTGGAGAGAATAGGAACATTGCTCACGAACCGAAATCCAGAATTGAAGCCTATTTCACTATTCCCAGCGGCATAGTTATCAAGTGCCGGTGAAGTGATAGAAGACGCCCCTTGGTAATCAAATCCGACAGAGATCAGCGGAGTGGGCTGTTGTCCAAATACCTTATTGGTGCAAAAAGACTTGGTACTAGTACCGACTTCTTCGAACATCGATGGATCGAAATCGTCAAATTCACTTAAATCATCGTCCTGTGCTATGAGCGTAAATGACATGGAAAAAGTGAACGAAAGCATAATTAAATAGCGAATTGTCAGGGTCAAATTCTTCATGGGTATTCTGATTAGGTTGATTGATATAATCAATAAAGATCTCGTGTTGTTAGAAAGAAGATCTTTATCGAGTTTAGTTCCTTACTGCCTATTTTTGAGAGATGAATAATAAGAGCAAGATGATATAAAATTCATTTTATATCATCTATTATTTTTAGAAAATGGATCGGAAATTTGCTCAAAATTCACGCTATTTGAACATTAAAGTCCATACATCACATTTTCTTTGGTAATAATATCTAGTTGCATGTAGTGAGTGAGTGGTACCTCAGTATTCAGGATCAGACTCTTATATAGTGTTTCAACAGCTAAGCTTCCCTGGATTTTGGGATTCTGGTGAATGATGAAATCTACCAATTCACTATTAAGACAGTCAATGTTCTCTTTCACTAGATCATATCCCAATACCCTACAGAAAGGCTTACTCTCTGTTTGCTTAATTATTTTTGCTATTTCATGGGATCGAGAGTTTGGCACAAAGAGGAGGATGGGCTCTTTTTTTGCACGATGTACCTCAAGTATTGACGTCAAACGCTCGAAGTTCTTTTTGACTTCTATTTCCTCAATGAGATTAGGGTCTAAGTTGTTTTCCTGATAGAAGTTCTTGAAACCTTCTATCCGCTCATCAATAGATTTATTCAAACTATCAAAGTTTGTATCGCGGATAATGATGCATTTATGCCCTTGATCATAGCCAATATTCAGGAGTTTGGCAGCTAGTAAACCACTTTGCTTAGAGTCCTGACCAATGAATGATAAAGGTTCGGTGCCCTCAAGGTTAGAATCCACAAAGACAAAAGGAATTTCTAAATCTTTGATTTTAGCACAAACTTCCAAAGCCTCATCGTGTAACAATGGAGCTAGGATTATCCCTTGCGGGGCGCTAGAAATTGCTTTATGCGATTGAACCAGAAATGAGTCCTTATTGTGTCTGTCAAAGGTGAAAAACTCAACAGTCACGCCTAATTGAGAATATTGATCAGACGCATTTCTTATTCCCTCATTTTGCGTTTGCCAGTACTCATTATCCTTAGGTAAGATAATTGCCAACTTGAAGACTTGATTCATTTTCAGACTCCTGGCAAACACATTGGTCTTGTAGTTACCTGCCGCTGCGATTTCCAAAATTCGCTTTTTAGTCTTCTCAGCTACTTCGCCACGATTGTGTAATACTCTGTCTACTGTGCCAACTGAGACTTGTGCCTTCTCGGCGATCTGTTTAATAGTTATTCCCGCCATTAAAATTTGTGCTAGACGTAAAATTTATTTTGCTAATATACTACATTATATTACCTTTGTAGTAATCGTTATCGAACACGGATATAATGCTCTCAATTTTGAGAGCCTTTTTTTAGAAAGTTCCGTTAACGAACACGGAAAAGAAACTTAAGAAATAGTCATGAACAAAAGAGTAGTAACATTCGGGGAAATCATGTTGAGATTAGCCCCACAGGGATTTCTTCGTTTTTCACAAGCCAATTCATTTGATGTAGTCTATGGTGGTGGTGAATCTAACGTAGCAGTATCGCTAGCCAATTATGGTGTGCCATGTGATTTTGTAACGCGTCTTCCAAAAAATGACATTGGAGAATGTGCGATGATGGAAATGCGCAAGCGTGGAGTTAATGTTGATAAAATTGTTTGGGGAGGTGATCGTTTAGGTATCTACTTTCTAGAAACTGGCGCAGTATCACGCGGTAGTAAGGTAGTATACGATAGAGCACATTCTGCAATGTCAGATATAGCGCCAGGTATGGTTGATTGGAAAAGTGTTTTCCAAGGAGTCGAATGGTTTCATTGGACTGGGATTACACCTGCTATATCTCAGAGTGCAGCAGACGCATGTCTTGAGGCGGTTAAAGTGGCAAGTGAGATGGGGGTCACCATTTCTACTGACCTTAACTACCGAGCTAAGTTGTGGAATTTCTGTGATGCTACTAAACGTCAACAGATTATGACAGAATTAACTTCTTACTGCGATGTGATTTTGGGTAATGAAGAGGATGCGGAAATGCACTTCCACATTAAACCAGAAGGTATTAGTGTGCAGACCGAAGGGCACAATGTGAAAGCTGAAGCCTTTTTATCTGTTTGCCAGCAAATGATGAAGAAGTTTCCTAAAGCAAAAAAGGTAATTACAACCCTTCGTGGTTCGATCTCTGCTTCTCATAATACATGGGCGGGAGTATTGTATGATGGTAAGGAAATGTTGGAGACACGCCAATACCAAATCACAGATATAGTGGATAGAGTAGGTGGTGGTGATTCTTTCATGGGAGGTTTGATCTACGGATTGTTGAAATATCCAGAAGACGATCAGAATGCACTAGACTTTGCTGTTGCAGCTTCTTGCTTGAAGCATACGATCAAAGGAGACGCCAATTTGGTAACTGTCTCTGAAGTAGAGAAACTCATGGGAGGTGATGCTTCCGGAAGAGTTGCTAGATAATCATTAGTAATTAGTTTTTGAATAGTGAGTAACTGGGGTCGGTTGGAATAATCTGAGTGTAATTTGGTTTACCCAGGTTGAATGTCTTGGTCGTCATTCAGTCAGTCGTTCATTCAAGTAATGAATGAAATGGGTTTTAAAAAGAATCCTCCGACCCTTTTTTTTATTTTAATATACATGGAGAACAAGTCAATAGTAATAATATGTGGAGGGGGCCCTGCCCCTGGGATCAATACGGTGGTGAGTACTGTTGCCAAAGTGTTTCTCAATGATGGTTATGATGTGCTGGGAGTGCATGAGGGCTACAAGGGACTCTTTTCTGCCAATCCAGATATCAAGCAGTTTGATTTTGAGCACGCAGATAGAATCTTCAGTCGGGGGGGGTCTACGTTAGTAATGAGCCGTCATAAGCCTAAGAACGAGGAGTTCACCGTTGATATTTTTGTCAAGCATAATGTGAAACTATTGGTTACCATCGGTGGTGATGATACTGCGAGTACCGCTAACAGAATATCAAAGTTTTTAGCAAAGAATAACCTTGATGTAAAGAATATCCATGTTCCTAAAACAATAGATAACGACCTTCCTTTACCGGATAGAAACCCAACTTTTGGTTTTCATTCTGCCAAGGATGAAGGAGTTAAAATTGGAAATACAGTCTATGAAGATGCCCGAACGAGTCAAAACTGGTTTGTGATGTCCGCTATGGGTAGATCTGCTGGACATTTAGCATTTGGAATAGCTTCAGCTTGTCATTTCCCGATGTTGGTCATCCCTGAGATGTTCAATAAAACTAATCCAACATTGGACAAGGTGATTCGGTTGATGATTAGCTCCATTATCAAACGAAAAATTCTTAAAATTGAATATGGAGTAGCACTCGTGAGTGAGGGTGTTTTTCATGTGATAGATGAAGAGGAACTGAAAAATAGTGGGATTCTCTTCACATACGATGATCATGGACATCCTGAGCTTGGTAATGTGAGTAAGTCGACCATTTTCAACGTGCTACTTCAGCAAAAGATGAAAGATCTCGGTATCAATGTGAAGAGTCGTCCAGTTGAATTGGGCTATGAATTGCGTTGCTGTCGCCCGATTGGTTACGATCTCACATTATGTACCTTGTTAGGTATTGGAGTAAAGAAGTTATTTGATGAAGGGATCACAGGTTGTATCGTGACCACCAATTCAAAAGGCGATATTTCTCCGATGTATTTGTCCCAGTTTGAGGATAACAATGGTAAAATTCCTCCAAGATTGGTTGATATGGACTCTGAAATTGCAAAATTGAGTCTTGAGAATTTACACTTCCTAGTAGAGGAAGATTACGAAGCAGCGAGTAAATACCTCTCTAATCCGGAGGAATATGATTTTTATAACATTTTAAATTGGAAACGAAGTGGCAAGATTTTCTAGAATAGAGGTCGCATTAGCGATGAAAGAAACAGGTATAGTACCTGTATTCTACAACAAAGACATAGAGATATGTAAGCAGGTCTTGATGGCATGCTATAAGGGTGGAGTTCGTGTATTTGAATTCACAAACCGTGGTGATTATGCCCATGAAGTATTCGCTGAGCTTAACAAGTTCGCAGCGGTAGAAGCCCCAGAAATGATCCTCGGTATTGGATCTGTGGTAGACGCAGGAACAACATCTCTCTATATTCAATTGGGATCGAATTTTATCGTATCACCAGTACTGAACCCTGAGATGGCGAAAGTATGTAACCGCAGAAAGATCGCTTGGTCTCCAGGCTGTGGTTCTGTTACCGAAATTGGTTATGCCGAAGAGTTAGGTGCTGAGGTTGTGAAAATCTTCCCAGGTTCTCAAGTAGGCGGTCCTTCATTCGTGAAAGGCGTGAAAGGCCCATTCCCTTGGACGAGCATTATGCCAACAGGCGGTGTGGAGCCTACTGAAGACAACTTAACTAAATGGTTCCAAGCTGGAGTTCATTGTGTAGGTATGGGTTCGCAGTTAATTACCGGAGATATTATCAAGTCTGGTAACTACCAAGCCTTGCAAGATAAAGTGAGCGAATCTATCGCTATTGTAAAGAGTTTGAGATAATCAAAAAGCTCTTTTGAATTTGACAAGCCATTTTGCGCAAGCAGAATGGCTTTTTTGTTTCGTTGCTGAAAGCAATGTGAGCCCAAGATTATTTATTAGAAAAATGAATAATTGACGAAAATGCTGTTCCCAGCATTTTGTCAGGGTTAACTCGGAGGTCATTTGCTTCAAGAGTTGTTAGGGTCAGTCAAAAAGTATGTCTAGATTATAAAAAAATAACTCCAAAATCATGAAACTAAGTGCCGCCATAGGAACAATCGCGTTGAGTATTCTACTACTACCATCACTCAATGCTCAGTTGAAGCTACCAGCAATTGTATCATCCAATATGGTATTGCAGCGAGAGGCTAATGTCTCAATCTGGGGTTGGGCGGCACCCAATAAAAAGGTTACTATCAAGTGTTCGTGGTTACAGGCGGAGTTAGATGTAAAGGTCAATCCAGAAGGTAGGTGGCAAACGAGTATCACAACTACAGGAAGCAAATCGGCTCAGGAAATCATAGTTAAAAGCGCTAAGGAGGAGATTACATTGGACAATATACTTTTTGGAGAAGTCTGGTTATGCTCAGGACAATCGAATATGGAGCAACCAGTAAGCGGTTTTAACGGACAGCCAACTTTTGGTTCACAAGAAGCTATTGTAAGCCCTAAGAATCCGAACTTGAGATTGTTTACAGTAGAACGAGCAGCATCTAAACTGCCCAATGCCAACATAGAAAAATATAGACCTTGGCAGGAAGCGAACCCTGAGACCGTCTCAGATTTTAGTGCAGTAGCCTATTTCTATGGGTCGAAATTGCAAGAAATGCTAGATGTGCCTGTGGGGATGATACATACTTCTTGGGGAGGAAGTAAAGTAGAAGCGTGGATGGGTGAAGGAGTACTCAAGGAATTTCAGGAATTCGATTTGGCGGAGCTTGATGTGAATAATGGACCGCATAGAAAACCGACATTCCTCTTTAATGCGATGATTAACCCATTGATTCCATACACGATAAAGGGTGCCTTGTGGTATCAAGGGGAATCAAATAGAGATGAACCTGAAATGTATAAGAAGCTATTTCCTGCGATGGTTAAGGATTGGAGGACACGTTGGGGAATAGGAGAGTTTCCATTCTATTATGTACAGATCGCACCATTTTTGTATGGTGATAATGAAGTATTCCAAGAGGTTAAGAATAGCGCTTTTATGCGGGAGGCTCAGGTGGAATGTGTTGATCTCATTCCCAATTCAGGTATTGCAATTACGATCGATATTGGCGAGCAATTCTCTATTCACCCACCTAAGAAAATAGAGGTCGCCCATCGTTTGTTGTATAATGCTTTGAACCAAACTTATGGGTTTGCGTCTATTGATGGTAAATCCCCAGTTTTCGATAAGTCAGAGATCGTCGAAAATGGCTTGCTTCTTAGTTTTAATCATGCCGAAAATGGACTCTATGCGTTTGATGAATTGGAAGGGTTTGAAATTGCAGGAGAGGATCGGGTGTTTTATCCCGCTCAGGCACAAATCATGGATCGAAAGCAGGTATTGGTCAATAGTGAAAAAGTAATCAACCCAGTAGCCGTGAGATACGCTTGGCGCAACTGGATCAGAGGAACGCTCTATGATACGAATTTGCTACCAGCTTCTTCGTTTAGAAGTGACAGGTGGGAGGATGCTGTGAAGGCAGAGAATTAATTTCGTATTTCCAAACAATCCCAAATCCTATATACTCTCAACCTGTCCGCTAGTTGAGGACTGATAGATTCGTTCTTGTACCGCAATAGATCGGAGGTAATCTTCCCCATTGGTTTCGAAGGTGTTTTGACCATTCAATCCATCGATGAAATGTCTCTGAGTAGTATAAACACAATCACCAGAGAAGTTGATATCTTGATGCTGATAGCTGATTTCATTTTCAGATTCACCCAACTTTTGAACGGTAATTCTCCCATCAGAATAGAGGCGAATAGTTCCTTCTAATCCATCAATCGTCATTTCTCCGAAGGTAAAGCGAGGCTTTTCATAGTTTGGTTCATTGTAGCGATTAGCATCCCAGACGGCATGGATTCCAGTAGAAAATTCGAAATTAACTAGCGCGCAATCTTCACCTTGAATCACTGGGTTAAGCTTTCGGAGTTTGGCGTAGACGGACAACACTTCTCCAAATAAGTAGCGAAATGTATCTATGAAGTGAATGCCATTTTCATATATGATTAGTCTCGGATAATCTCTGAAATACGGCTGGCGAGGTATGTAGGCGTTCTCACCCCAGCCATCACCCATTCTATTTAGGAAGTAAGCCGAATGAACTTGACCAATGGTGTTTCGTACTAAGAGCTTTTTGATCTCTCTATACCACGGTTGGAAGCGCCAATTTTCATGCACCATGAATGAGACATTCTTATTTTTCACATAAGCCACCAATTCTTGAGCCTCTTCAAAAGTAGGAGACAGGGGTTTTTGACATATGATTGCAATTCCCTTATTGGCTGCATACTTACACATTTCCAGATGCGTCTCAGGAGGAGTGATGATGTCGATGAAATCAGGTTGTTCCTGATCGATCATTTCCTTGTAGTCTGTATAATGCTTTGTAATTTGATATTGATCTTGCACTTTCTTTCCTGTAGAAACTGTCCTGCTACAAAGTGCTGTGATTTGAACATCAGGCATTCTATTCCAAGCTTCGTATTGGAAGTGACTGAAATATCCCGTTCCGACTGCTACTCCCTTATAATGTTTCATGGCTGTTGATTTGCTTTGATGGATCCATAAATATCCATGCAACTATAGAAAATATGACCAATAAACCCGCTATGATGAAAAAGGTATCACTTGTCCCTGTCCATAGTACAAGATAAGGGAAAGCAATTCCTGTCACGAATGAACCAACATTTCCGGCCATATTCATAGTTCCAGAAACGGCTCCAGCATTCTTTTTACCAATGTCAACACAGAATGACCAGGAAGGGCTAAGCGTCATATCCGCTCCAAAAACAGCAACGGAGAGCCAAACCACAGCGCTCAAAACCTCTTGCGATGATAGAATCCCAATCACAGCAATTCCCACAAGGCCAAAGCCTGTAATGGCAGGAATGGAGCGTGACCATTTCCAATGTCCCATTTTGTAAATCCAATCCACTAACGCACCAGAAAACCAGTTACCGCAAGCACCAGCTATCAACGGAAACATAGAGTAAACACTTGCTGCTGCCAATGTAATATCGAAGCGCTCCTTTAGGTATGGGAACATCCAAGTGAGGCAAAAGAAGAAAATGAAATTACTCCCAAAATACTGCCCCATAGCTAGCCAGATGTTTTTATGCTTCAATTGATCAACCAGTGAAAGTTGCTCTGCTTTTGCTTCTGTTTGCTGACGTTCTTGCAGGATAAGTGTCTTTTCACTTTCATTTACCCCAGCATGATCTTCAGGAAGGTCACGAAACCATCTATACCAAATCAATGCCCAAACAATACCAACAGTTCCCATTATATAAAATCCTGGTCTCCACCCGTATGCCGATATCATCCAGGTAACCAAAGGAAAAGCAAATGCCGCTCCTAGTCGTGAACCAGAGAAATTGATTCCAGTGACTATGCCGCGCTCTCTGAGGGGAATCCATGAGAAATTGGCACGTGAGATTGCTGGAAACGCTCCCGCTTCTCCACCACCAAATAAGAACCTCATAGTTACCATTGAAGCAAAGTTCCAAGCTACCCCAGTCAAAAACGTAAACAAAGACCAAACAGATACGATAAGCGTAATAGCCTTTCTTGGACCAAGCTTATCGGCCATCATGCCAGATGGTATTTGAAATAGTGCATAGCCTAGAGCAAATGCAGACATCACCCAGCCCATCTGTGTATCAGAGAGATCAAGATCTTCTCCAATGGCTGTTTTGGCGGCAGAGATACCTACACGATCTATATAGAGTAAAAGTGTCAGCGAGAAGGTGGTAATGACTAAGAGGAATCTGGTGGGCAACTTGTTCATTTTTAAGGGGTTGTTAATATTTTGTACATATCCGATAAGCTCGATTTATTTCCCACATTTCCAGGAAATATAACATAGGGCACGCATGGGTATTTTGAATTGACATCAGGTTCCCAAACGGGAACACCAGGTAGTATTTGGCCTAAAACATTGGCCTTCTTAATATTCAAAACTTTAGTAGCTACATCACTTGATGTGATTCCTCCTTTTGCTACCACAAACGAAGGCTGCGTTTCTAGCCCATTTAAAATATCAATCACACCTTGCGAAACTTCATTGACTATGGAGAGGCTAGATGCTCCATCTGATCCAGAAATTAATTTTCTACTTGTGAAAATCACACAGTCTTTTTGACTCTTGAGTAAATCATTTAGACGCTCAGTACAAAGAGCGATATAAGCTTTTTTATCAGCCGAAATAAGCCTTTCTACTGCTAACTCAATCACTTCCAAGTCATGATTATCCAATAAAAACTGTAGCTGTTCGGTAGTTTTTGGTACATAGGAACCAATAACAATAAGTCCCGCACCAGATTTGAGTTGTAAATCTTGGGAGGTAATCAAGGCTCTTTTTTCAATACCAGCTAGTGCGGGGACCAAACCTGCTGCAGAGCGGATTAGGAGATGCTTTCCGGATTGTTTAAAGTCTTTAATGGCATGGCTTACCTTAATCAAATCAGCATGATCTGTCGCATTAATGATTAAATAGTTCTTCTTGCTATTTGAGTTGATTTTGGCGGTGAGCTCTTCTATGGAACTTTGCCTGATCTCTTCAATGGAGAGATCAAATATACCACTTCGAGAAACATCAGGATCTTTATCCAATATGTATTGGTAGAGCTCACTAGAGTTAAATCCGAAAGTACTGTCCTTAGCAAATGGAGTTTCAGAAGCTGGGGTAAGCTGGCCATTTTCCTCCACATAATGGATGTTATTCACTGTATATCTACCGCCTTCAAAAAAAGCAGGGACGAAAATTGTCAATGCGTCAGTCCAATGGAGTGCTTCTATTACCGCTCTGGTTTCTATCTTAAAATGACCTCTGAGTGTACTATCACCCCTGCAAATAAGCTGGAATGATTTACCAAGATCTGAAGCGACTTGCTGCACTTGTTTGGTGATTTCATAGATCAGTTCGTAAGCCTTTTGTTCTGTTAAGCTCCTTGAATTTGTCAAAATGAAGAATGCCGGGAAGTCAAACGCTTCACTTAAAGTCTCGACGGAATAATCAGTGATCACTGGCACATTATGAACGGTCTGCGTTCCTGTAGGATCGTCATCCAAAACGACAATTACTTCATTGGAGTCATTATGATTAACCTGCTGAACTGAGAAATCAACAAGAGGAAGGTTACCAAATAGCTTTTGCTTATTTATCATGGTAATATCGCTATGGCTCTCACCGGACAACCATCGCCTCCTTTGATTTTTAACGGTAGCGCAAGAAGCCAAATTTTCTCTTGCTGAATTTTATCCAGATTTGTCAAACCTTCCACTATGGTGACATTTCCACCAAGTAAAATCTCGTGTATTCTAGTTACTTCTTCTATTTTATTAACATCAGCCACCGATGGGGGTTCAACGCCAACTAGCTTGATCTTTCTATCTACGATCCATTTGGATAGCGCTTCACTAATTCTGGGTAGTTCATTGCGATAAGCATCTGTCCCATACTTCTTAGTCCAGCCAGTTTTGAAAATCAATCCATCTCCAGCCAAAGCTAGTTTTTCAACGGCTAGTAAGTGTTCTATTTGAATGAGACCGGAAGGTTCGATTGCTTCGCAATTGATGATCCAACTTTGAGCACTGAAACAATCCAGAGGCATTTGATCGATTGTAACATCAGAAACGCCAAAATGAATTGGCGCATCTACATGTGTACCACTATGTGAGTATAATGTGAGGGTTGTTGCATTCCAACCTTCCACATCGAGCGTTTTAGCCGGGCGGATGTTTACACCCGGCATTTGCTCGTCCACAGTCATAGAGAGATCGATTAGCTTCATAGATTACAATTGGTCAATAACCGCTTGAGCTATTTCGTCTGTCTTAGCCGAACCACCCAAATCCACAGGTAAAAGTCCACTGGCGGTTACCCTATCTACAGCTTCCATGATTGCATCTGCTGCCTTCTTTTCGCCAAGGTGCTCAAGCATCAATGCTCCAGACCATATTTGCCCGAATGGATTGGCAATGTTTTTTCCTGCGATATCTGGAGCTGAGCCATGTATAGGTTCAAACATCGAAGGAAAGTCTTTCTCAGGGTTCACATTTCCAGCACCTCCCAGCCCAAGGCTTCCCATGATTGCACCACCTAAATCACTAAGAATATCTCCAAAGAGATTAGTCGTCAGTACTACATCGAACGTCTGAGGTTTGAGTACAAAAGAAGCTGAAGCATTGTCAATATACATTTGCTCATGAGTCACATCAGGATACTGAGCAGCGACTTCTCTGATCACCTTATCCCAATACGATAGGCTATGGATCAAAGTGTTGGATTTGGTTACGTGAGTTACCTTTTTTCTTCTTTTCTGAGCCAGTTTGAATGCATAATGAGCTACTCTTTCGATTCCCTTACGGGTAAATATAGCAGTATCCAGGGCATAACCATTCTCTTCCTCTGGCATGAATTGCCCTCCGATTTGAACGAATTCCCCCTCAGTATTTTCTCTCACCACAACAAAATCAATCTCATCCTCTGTTCTTATTGGTCGGGTAACTCCCGGGTAAGTCCGTACTGGTCTGTAGTTTACATATTGCTGAAAATTGGCTCTTACCTTGAACGTATAATCTTTGGCAGGTAGTGTGTCATCTACTGCTGGCAGGCCAACAGATCCAAAAAATACTGAGTCAAAACCTTTTAATGTTTCTAGCCCTGATGAAGGCATGAATTCGCCATGCTTGAGATAATATCCTGCACCCCAGTCAAAAGAAGTAGGGCTAAGGGTAAATCCAAACTTGGAAGCTGCTTTTTCTAAAACTTTAAATCCTGCTGGGACAATTTCTTTTCCAATACCATCGCCAGGTATTACCGCAATCTTGTAATTAGTCATTGTTGATTTTCCTTTTTTGTAATAAGAATTTGCTTTGAATAGTCGATGTGCTTTTTTACTGCCTGCACCGCGGCATTGATATCTCTTTTTTCGATAGCACTTATAATATCTAAGTGCTCTTTGATGGTTTCGTCTGGGGATCGTAGCAAACCAAAAAGGTATACACGCTTATGGATGCTAGATACTGAGGACATTTTCTTCAGTATAGGATTTTTGGCAAGCTCTATGAGTAGGTCATGAAACCGCTCATCAGCTAAACTATATTTCTCTATATCTATAGGTATTTGATTCAGGAAGGGGGCGAATACCTTATAAAATAGACCGATTTCCTTTTTGGAAGCACGCTCAATAACCAATCGAACGGCCGTGCATTCGATGCCCTCTCTACAATCATATACGTCTATCATTTCCTCAAAAGAGACATTTTTGACATACATGCCACGCCGCGGTTTGCTTTCTACGAAAAGTTCGTGTTCCAAAGTTTGAAGGGCCTTCATCAAGGGTGTTCTGCTTACTCCTAGCTTTTCTGCCAATTCTTCTTGCAGTAGTTTTTGTCCTGGTTTTAGAGCGCCTGATTCGATCATTTTTTTGATCTCCTCATACACCGGCTTACTTAAATCAGATTGAACTATCATCTCTGGAATCATTTCTTACTATGCAAATATATGATTTATGTATTTTGTATACAAAATGTATATGTACAAAATGGTACTCAACTTAATCCATTTATCCTATAAGTCTTAAAAGTTAAGATTGATGAAGAATGACTTCAATTTTGTCTATTCACTATAAAAATCAATCAAGGATTTGGCATAATAACTTTGCCAGCCATCTGCAATATCTTCAAAGTCCACGTCGGGGATGTTCGTATGGCTTACTTCAAGGGAAGTTCCTTTCTTGTGTTCATGCAGTTTCAAAGTAACTATTGACTGCTCGGGTTGATCTCCAAAATACCACTCCTGCTTTATTTGCTTTCCTTCTATGAACTCTAGGTTCCTCCCTGTAATGCTGCCATCCCATAATGAAAACTCTGTATTTTCCTTTGGTTCGAAAACAGCCGGAGAGCCAGTCCAAAGCTCTATGGTTGGCTTGAAAGTAAGTGCAGCATAAAGTTCTTCTAGTGTAGCGCTAATGATGAAGTATTTTTTGAAGTCTGCCATGTGGCTAAATTAGTCAATGAAAGCATCAAAGGTTTGAACAGTCCATATTGTTTGATAGATTGCTTATTAGTCTTTTACAACTAACCATGCTAGCTAATTGAAGGAGTTCCTAGTTGCAAATTCCAACCTATTTATTTCCATTCTCGGTTTCGTCATTATCTCGATTTCATCGAATAGGATAGCTGGGCTTTTTCAGAAAATTCATTTGCCACTTATTACGGGTATGATTTTTACTGGGATTCTAGCAGGTCCCTATATTCTGAACTTGATTCCTAAGTCTTCCAAAGATGAATTGTACTTCATCAATGAGATGGCGCTTGCTTTCATAGCGTTTGCAGCCGGAGCTGAATTGTATGTGCAAGAACTGCGTAGCAGGATTAACAGTATTAAGTGGAATACATTCGGACAACTATTTGTGACCTTCGTCTTGGGTACATTTCTGATGTATGTTTTGTCCGATTTTATCCCATTTATGGATGGAGTTAATTCTCTAGGGAAATTGTCCATTGCTATGATCACGGCAACCATATTCGTGGCAAGATCTCCTGCATCTGCGATTGCGGTAATCAGTGAATTGAGAGCCAAAGGGCCATTCGTGCAAACAGTAATGGGGGTGACGGTGGTCAAAGACTTTCTGGTGATCATTCTATTCTCAGTTTGTTTTGCTTTAGCTCAGTCTTTTCTCTACGGTATTGCCTTCAACTTGATGAGTATTGCATTCATTTTGATTGAATTAGCCGTATCATTTACCCTGGGGTTTTATGTATATGGCAATGCCTTGAAAATGGTTTTCGTGATTCCCGTGAACAAGGCTATGAAGATCATTTTGATCATTGTAATAGGTTACACTTCTTATCTGATCAATCACTGGCTGCATGCCAATTCCGAGAACCTCTTTGGTCATACCTTGCTCATTGAGCCTTTGCTTGTTTGTATTTTAGCGAGTTTTTACGTGACTAATAGGACGAAGCATCGGGTAGAATTTTTGGATCTTTTGCACGTTGGCGGTATGCCTGTTTACGTCAGTTTTTTCACACTTACGGGAGCAACTCTAGCAATTGATGTCCTTCCTGATGTGATAGATGTGGCGTTGATTCTTTTTGGTATTCGATTGTTAACAATGGTCATTGGTGGCTATGTGGGAGGATTCCTAGCAAAAGATCCAATGCGCTACAATCATTTGGGTTGGATGCCTTATGTCACACAAGCTGGAGTTGCGTTAGGGTTGATGACGATTGTTGCTAGAGAATTTCCCGAATGGGGAGAAATGTTCTCAACAGTCATTATAGCTATGATTGTGATCAATCAATTCATAGGACCACCCATTTTCAAATGGGCAATATTTAGGCTTGGCGAAGATAATCTTAAGGCACAAGAACCAGAGTTTGATGGAATAAGAGATGCTATCATATTTGGACATGAGAGTCAATCAATGGCTCTTGCACTTCAACTCCAACAGAATGGCTGGAATGCTGAAATTGCTACATTAAAAGAGGAGGGTAGTATAGACGAACATGATGGAGTGCAATTGCATTATATCAAAGATTTGTCAGTAGAGACCTTTGAGCGAATAAATGCGCGGAAGGCGGAAGCCATTGTAGGGATGTTGTCAGATCAAGAAAATTTGGAACTTTGCACGGTGGCTTATCATCATTTTGGGACTAGGGATATTATCGCTAGGCTCAATAGTCGAGATAACACCAAAGCGTTTTTAGATATCGGGGTGAAGATCGTGGAACCTACCACTGCGATTGTTAACCTACTTGATCAATTCGTACGCTCTCCAAGTGCTGCTTCTTTGCTTTTGGGAATGGAAAAAGGACAAGCTACTAGAGATATCCGTATCAGAAACAAGGATTTTCATGGATTGGTCCTGCGAGATTTGAGATTGCCGTCAGGAGTAATCGTCTTATCTATTAGGCGCGGTGGTCAATCGATTATTTCACATGGATACACGCGCTTGCGACATGATGATGTTATGACCATGGTAGGAGAAGTCAATGATCTTGATGATGTGCAACTAAGGCTAGATGGTTAGTTTGGCTGTACTATTGGAAGTGTTGAGCTGACGCTTAATTCTATTGATACTCTCTAGGAATCGAGTATAGGATAAATCAGGTTTGAATAAATAATCTGAAATTTCATTTTTGAAATAAGAATGAATATGCGCTTTGTCTGAAGAGATTACCACCAGGCTTTTGGCCTTGATCATCTTTATTTTATGTGTGTCCTTAAACCTATAATCAGCAAAGACAATATCACAAGAAGAGGCCTTGTTGTCAGCCAAACTTAGACCTGTCGTTTGGTCTATGAATTCCAAGATCATTTCTCTATAAAAACGATCCTGCTCAATTACATGGCAGACTAAATTATTCAATAGTTCGGTGATACGTGTTAAGTAGCTAATTTATCGAACTGAAATGTCAAGAATTGATATAATCGATTGACCTATAGATTTATCTGTTAATTGATGGATAAACGAGGATAAGTGAATTTTCTGTTTAGAGCTTTTTGATTCTTTCCATTAGCTTAGGCTTCATTGTTTGGCTAATCGGAATAATTTTATCTCCTATTTGGATATTTGATTGATCTATATTTTTGATTTGATTCAGCCTAATAAGGTATGATCTGTGAATTCTAAAGAATTCATCATTGGAGAGTTGCTTCTCTATTTTTGACATTGTCGAATGTATCACATGGACTTTTTTATCTGTAGCTACTTTTACATAATCTCCAAAAGCCTCAAAGTACATAATGTCCTTAACATTGATACTTACAAGAAGCGAGTTCTCTTTTACATAGATGACGTCCTGTAGTTTTTCACTGTCATATGGGTTTAGCCCTTCGCAAGCCTTGGTAGCTGCTTTAAGGAATCTGGGATAATTATTCACAGGCTTCAGCAGATAGTCAACCACGTCTAGCTCAAAAGCTTCCACGGCATAGTCTGGCTTTCCTGTGACAATGACCGTTCGAGGAGGATTTTTGAGTGATTTTACTAAATCCAAACCCGACAGTTTTGGCATTTCCACATCCAGAAATAGAACGTCGGGTGTTCCATTTACTATGTACTCTAGAGCTGACAATGGGTCCTGAAAAGCTCCATCAAATTCCAGAAAACTTGTACTCTTAACGAAATCAGCAATGACCTCAAGTTGTAATTTGTCGTCATCTACTATTATTGCCCTAAACTTTCTCTGGCTCATATTAGGATAGTTGACTCAATAATTCTTTCAAATTATCTAAGTGGTTTTTAGCTTTTTCCATCACCATTACAGCTGGGTTTTCTTTGTCAATCATCATCTCCAATTCATTGGCTTCCTGAGACATTTTATGCAAAGCTACCATCTTTAAACTTGATTTGATCTTGTGGGAGTGATTTCTAACATGATTAAGATCACGTTCAGTTAGTGCTTTGGCCAAGGGCTCAATTTCTTCGTGCAGCGTCTCTTTAAAAATATCTAAGTATTTATTAACCTTATCAGGATTATGACCAAAAGTCTCTTTCAATTTATTCGAAATGAGCGTTTGAATCAGCTTTCCTTCGAGATCAAGTTTTTTTGAAGGCAATTTTGATGCTATTTTTTTGTAAAGTTCATTGGGTATAAATGGTTTTGAGATGAAATCATTAATGCCATATTTATACAATTCTTCTTCGGTACCTGACAAAACGGTAGCAGTGAGAGCAATGACCGGAAGTTCTTGGAAATAGGAGGAAGTGAAACTTCTTAGTTTTTTGATTACCTCATATCCATCCATTACGGGCATTTGGAGGTCTAATAGTACCAAATCTACCTTTTGCTCTTCAATGATTTTCAGTCCATCCAATCCATTTACAGCCTCGATTACTTGGCATCCCCACGATTCAAGAAAGTCGCAAGCAATAAGCCTATTGAATTGATTGTCTTCCACCACAAGTATTTTACCACTGAGCGGTATAACGTCTGAAGTCATGTCGTTTGGCCTTTTCGCGTGGGCTACTTTGCTTATTCTCTGCAAGGCAAGCTTGAAAGAAAACTTAGAACCTTTTTCAACGTGACTTTCAAGATGGATTTGGCTGTCCATTAAGTCTAGTAATTTCTTAGTAATGGAAAGCCCTAACCCAGAACCACCATATCTACGTGTAGTGTCCTTTTCCGCTTGAACAAACGTGTCGAAAATATCATTTTGTCGTTCATGAGGGATTCCTATACCAGTATCATTAATCTCAATGAGGATTTCATCGAAAATATCGTGTTGATTGATCTTGATAAGATGGATACTCACTTCTCCCTTACTGGTGAACTTGACTGCATTACTTATCAAATTGTGCAATACCTGACTTATTCGTACAGAATCTCCCAGATATTTCTCAGATAAGCTTCTGTCATAAATACATTTAAAATCTAGACCCTTTTCGTTAGCTTGAGACTCGTAGTTGTCTCTTATTAACCATATCAATTCCTGAAAATTGAATTCATGAAAATCAAATTCGATTTTGTTTTCTTCAATTTTATTCAGGTCTAAAATGTCATTGAGTATCGCTAACAGGTTGTCACCGCTTTGTTTAAGAATGTTCAAAAGGGGGAGTTGCTTTTCTCTAGGATCTTTCTTGAGTAAGAGACTGGTGGTTCCTATGATGCCATTCAGTGGTGTTCGTATCTCGTGAGACATCATAGATAGGAAACTGTTCTTAGCCTTTGACGCCTCCTCTGCTTTGTTTTTCGCTTCGATGAGCTGCTCTCGCTCATCTCGTCTGAAGGATATGTCTCTTGAAGATGCTTGAAAGGAGGTGAGCTCTCCTTTTTCATTAAAAATAGGTTTGGCATAGGACTCCAGCCAGACATATGTACCGTCCGATTTTTTAAATCGGTATTCGAGTTTTTTGATCTGCCCCTTCTGTAAACCCTTGATTTTGGTTAGGTCTGGTTGAATTTTGACATTGACAAAATCTTCAGGATGAATAAACTCAGAAGGATTCCTTCCCAAGCAATAATCAGGTTCATAACCCAACAACTGCTGACATGACCCTGAGATGAAAATACACTTGCCTTTTGGATCATGAACCGTGATGATATCAGTGGAGTTCTCTGAGACCAAATGGAACATTTCTTCTCTTTTTTGTAAGTCATTTCTGAGCTGAACGGTCTCTGAAATATTTCTTGCTATTGATCGCAGTTTTATCATTAATTGGCCTTCGTACTGCATCGTGGATCTTTGCTCCACCCATAATGGAGGTTTACCCAAAGGAGCCAACCTAAATGTGTATGAATGTTCCAATACGCCACTTTTGAATTGACGAATATAATCGGCCTTCATATTTGGTACGTCTTCCTCATAAATCATCTCCCAGACGGATGTTCCCACGATTTGATTAAAATCGCGATTGAGAAATTGACACATAGCTTCGTTGACATATCCACATATCCCATCCTTATCAACTTCGAAAACTCCGTCACTTAAGTTTTCCAGTAATGCATTCAAGTCGTGATCTTGAGCCTGAGAAGCTAGATTTTTCTTTCGCAACTCCATCAAGGACATTACTTGCCTCGAAAGAATCCAAAGGCTATTTTTAGCGGATTCAGATAAATTATGAGGGGTTTCGTCAATCAGACAAAGTGCCCCTAAGGTGTGGCCATCGGGATTAGTGATAGGTACGGCGGCACAATACTTTATTTCAGGGTGGACTGTCCAGAAAGGATCATTACGAAAGCGTTCATCGACACTTACATCTTCAATTTCAAAGAATTCTTCAGGATGATTTACAGCGTGAGTACAAAAAGAGAAGGATTTGTTTACTTCTGCTTCAGCAACTCCAATTGAAGATTTGGACCATTCTCTATCCTCTGCAATGAAAACAAT
>CAYGPP010000019.1:20454-42121 GCA_964351885.1 uncultured Marinoscillum sp. | reverse complement strand
GGGTTTCGATGGTTACGCTTAATTACCTAAGAAGATTTATGATCTTCTTCAAAAGGATATTGAGTGATTCGTCACAGGATTTTATCATTTCTGAAGAACTACTGAAATTTTTTGAAGGTGTGAATGGAACCCTGGTCCAACATCAAGATTATTTGAGCGGTTCGATATCAGATAAGCAGCGGAAGACTATTCTTGATGGAGTAGGACAGGCTGGAAGTAGATTTAGAGATCAGATTTATACTCAATCATTTACGGGTAAAAAGAATCAGCTCAGTACAGCTGATTTAATCGCATTTATAAATGTATCAAATGCATATCTGGAGCACTCAATCAGAGCAAACAAGCGTAAAGATGAGATGTATCATGCTTATAATTTGATGACAGTTGCCAACACCGAGGAGATCAAGCTTAATTACCTTGATGAGATGCTCGAAGGTCAAGTAGCGACATTGAGTTCAGGTTATCTCTCTTCAGAAGAAAGCTTAAATCTTTTAGATGCTCTCAAAAAGAGTAGACTGTTTAGAGAAGATCAATATAGCTATTTGCTATACCCCAATAAGGAGCTTCCAAGATTCACTAAAAAGAATGTAGTGCCAAAAGATCAAGTGGAGTCTTCAGATCTTTTGACCAAATTGATTCAAGACGGCAACACCAATGTTATAGAAAAGGACGTGATTGGAAACTACCATTTTAATGGAAAGTTCAATAACGCCGATAGTCTCAAGTTGGCTTTGAAGGGGTTAGCGAATGGTGCTTACTCTGAGCAGGTCGAGGCTGATTCGGAAAGTGTTCTTGAAATCTTTGAGAATGTTTTTAATCATAAAGCATTCACCGGAAGATCAGGTACATTTTTTGGGTATGAAGGGTTAGGGTCAATTTATTGGCACATGGTTTCTAAATTGGCTCTAGCAGTTGAAGAATCTTGCTTGAGGGCAATTGAAGAGGACCAATCAGAGGTCACAGTGGGTAAATTGATGGAGCATTACTATGAGATTAATGAGGGAATCGGCGTACATAAGTCACCAACTCTTTATGGTGCTTTTTCTACTGATCCTTACTCACATACACCAGCTAGTAAGGGCGTTCAGCAGCCAGGGATGACGGGCCAGGTGAAAGAAGATATCCTGAGCAGAATGGGTGAACTAGGCGCTTTTGTGGATGATGGACGACTTACTTTCAAGCCTTCATTACTTCTAACAAATGAGTTCCTCAAAGAGGCTGTTTCTTTCGATTTTGTAGATGTCAATGGTTCGAAGAAGTCAGTTGAGCTAAAGGAAAACACTCTGGCTTTTACTTATTGTCAAGTACCAGTGATTTATACAATTGAGCAAAAAGAGCAGTTGACTGTCTCATACTCAGATGGTGCTAATGAGATATTAGAATCTAATAATTTGACTAAAGAAATAAGTCAAAAGATTTTCAATAGAAGTGGTGAAATTCAAAGTATTTACGTCAACATTCGAAAAGATATCCTAAAATAGTAAAAGATGAAATCTACATGTTACAAGTTCGTCGCTCTAATTATTGCAAGCCATTTTCTTGGGTCTTGCAGCAGTCAAAAGAAGGAGAATAGTTACATGCAACCAGATCAAGAAATGACAGCTAAAGATATTTTAGGAAACCCTGATTACCTGGCAATCTCTTATGGAGGGTATCGAGATACAACAAGAACCATTCAACCTACAGTTGCAGAGTTGAAAGAGGACATTAAAATTTTATATGCTATAGGCATCAGAATTTTGCGTACTTATAATGTTCAGCCAGATCTTCCACATGCTTCCAATATTCTTAAAGCCATTAGGGAACTTAAGAATGAAGATTCGGGCTTCGAAATGTATGTGATGTTAGGAGCTTGGATTGATTGTAAAAATGCCTGGACTGAACTTGCCCCTGATCATGACGTTGAAAGTGACCAAAATGCTGGAGAAATCGAAAGAGCAGTAAAATTGGCCAATCAATATCCAGATATAGTGAAGGTAATTGCAGTGGGTAATGAAGCCATGGTAAAATGGGCAGCATCTTATTTCGTTCAGCCAGATGTAATACTCAGATGGGTCAATTATCTACAAAATCTGAAGGAGCAAGAAAAGCTATCTAAGGATTTATGGATTACCAGTTCGGATGACTTTTCTTCTTGGGGTGGAGGCGATCCCATTTATCGAGTGAAGGATTTAGAAAATTTGATAAAGGCTGTAGACTATGTGTCCATGCATACCTATCCCATGCATAACACACACTACAACCCATTTTTTTGGGGTAATTCCGAGGAAGAAGCTGACTTAACAAAGGAGGCGAAGATTATTAAAGCGATGGAACGCTGTGTGGGTTTTGCTGCCAATCAATACGAAGAGGTGAAAGCATATGTGCATAGTATTGCTCCAGAGAAACCAATACATATTGGAGAAACAGGGTGGGCAAGTTATGATTCAGATAACCATCATTATGGCCGCAATGGATCTAAGGCAACAGATGAGTTCAAGGAAGCTATTTATTACAAATTGCTGAGAGAATGGACTAATGGGGAAGGAATTTCTTGCTTTTATTTCGAAGCTTTTGACGAACCATGGAAGGACATGCTCAATCCTGGTGGATCTGAGAATCACTTTGGATTAATGACTACAGACGGGAAAGCCAAATATGCTTTGTGGGAGCTTGTTGATCAAGGGGCCTTTGAAGGATTAAGTCGTTCGGTCAATCCGATTACTAAGACCTATGATGGAGATATGGATATGGTAATGAAAAAAGCTATGATTCCACCGGTTAATAATGAAGTCTTGGCTCCTAAATAATCTGATAATTATGAAAATCTATTCCAAATTATTCCTAATCATTTTCACATTCATGGCTACATCATGTGCGACGGACAGCTCATTGGTACTAGAGGTTTTCGAAACTTCTGCCGGAGGTAATCAACTGACGAAACTTACTGATTTCGAAAGTACCGTTGAAAAATCGACCATCAAACTAAGTCCAGAAACCAAGTTTCAAACCATCACTGGTTTTGGGGGGTCATTTACAGAGTCTTCTGCTTATCTCCTGAATCAGCTGAGTCCTGAAAATAGAATGAAGATTATTGAGGCATACTTTGGAGATGATGGAGCTAGGTATTCTTTGACACGTACGCACATCAATTCTTGTGATTTTTCACTCAATCAATATTCTTACGCACCAATTGCGGATGATATGGAGTTAGATAGTTTCTCTATTGAGGAAGATCGAGATGACATTATCCCGATGATCAAAGATGCGATGGAAGTGTCGTCAGAAGGATTTAAAATCATCTCATCACCTTGGACAGCCCCGCCATGGATGAAGGATAACAATGCTTGGGTAGGTGGCAAGCTGCTTCCGAAATATTACAACACATGGGCCTTGTTCTTTGCCAAGTATTTAGAGGCATACAAAGCCGAAGGGATAGATATCTGGGGGTTGACGGTAGAGAACGAACCTCACGGTAATGGCAACAACTGGGAAAGTATGCATTACTCTCCTGAGGAGATGACAACATTCGTGCAAAATCATTTAGGCCCAAAACTGGAAGCAGCGGGTAAAGGAGCTGTGAATATTTTGGGTTATGATCAAAATAGAGAAGGACTAAAAGAATGGGTTGATGTGATGTACGCCGATGAAAATTCATCAAAATACTACGCAGGCACAGCCATTCATTGGTACGAAAGCACGTTTAAAGTATTTCCAGAAGCACTTCAATATGCTCATCAGAAGGCACCAAATAAATACCTCATTCAGACAGAGGCATGTGTAGACTCAGAGATTCCACACTGGAAGGATGACGCTTGGTACTGGAGCAAAGAAGCTACTGACTGGGGATGGGATTGGGCTCCCGATGAGCAAAAAGCTTGGCATCCTAAGTACGTGCCGACTTACAGATACGCAAGAGATATTATCGGTTGCCTCAATAATTGGGTAGACGGATGGGTAGATTGGAATATGGTTTTGGATCGTCAGGGTGGACCCAATTGGTTTGAGAACTGGTGCGTTGCTCCTGTGATAGTAGATCCAGATGCCGATGAAGTCTATTTTACACCGATTTATTATACGCTAGCACACTTCTCCAAATACATCCGTACGGAAGCCAAAGTAATCGGTGTTGAAAATTCGGACGAAGAACTGATGGTCACCGCAGCACAGAACCCAGATGGGTCAATAGCGGTAGTCGTTCTCAACCAAGGAATGGTACCAAAAACCTTTGATCTTTCACTTAATGCACAGAATACAATGGTAACCATCAATCCACAAGCCATACAGACAATCGTTATTTCTCCCCTAAACCCATAATTATGACCGACGTAAAAACGGCAGCTAAAGACATTGTACCTTTCGGGCAAAAGGCCGCATTTGGTGCTGGACACTTAGTCCTCAATTTGCTTCCAGGCTCCCTAAGTTTCTTTAGCTTCTTTCTTCTTACGGCATTTGGAATGGATCCGTTTTTGGCAGGATTATTAGGCGGTCTTCCAAGGATTTTTGATGCGCTGACTGACCCTATCATGGGCTTCATCTCCGACAATACAAAATCACGATGGGGACGAAGAAGACCTTATATTTTCGTTGGGGCTATTTTAAGCGGAGTATTTTTCGCTTTACTATGGCAGATGGACGAGACTAATTCTCAACTCTATAATTTCTGGTATTTCCTGATTATGTCGATGGTCTTCTTGATTTGGAATACCATGTTCGCTACTCCCTTGGTTGGTTTAGGCTATGAAATGACCTCAGATTACAATGAACGAACTAGACTAATGGCGTTTTCCCAAACAATGGGTCAGATGGCTTGGATGATCGTACCTTGGTTTTGGGTGATCATTGCTGACCCAGATATTTTTGCTTCTCAGGCAGTGGGAGTTAGACAACTGTCCTTAGCAGTGGCAGGAATTTGCATGGTTTTGGGAATATTCCCAGCATTCTTTTGCAAGGGTATTGATGCTTCGCGTATGGAAAATAGAAAGAAAATAAGCTTTTCTACTCTGTTCTCTAACGTTAAAGATTTGTTTCAAGGCATTGTAGAGGTTGCAAAGAACAAGCCTTTCTTGAAGCTCTGTGGAGCGACCTTTTTGGTTTTCAACGGATTTCAAATGGTCGCCTCATTTAGCGTTTTCATCATTGTCTTCTATATTTTCAATGGAAGCTATGCGGACGCGGGTACTTGGCCTGCATGGTTCTCCACAATTACTGCCGTTATCACGGCATTTATGGTCATCCCGATTGTGAGTTGGTTAGCCAGTAAATATGGCAAAAAGAATGCTTTTATTATCTCTACAATCATTTCGATTATTGGTTACATCTTAAAATGGTGGGGCTTTAATCAGGAAACACCATGGCTTATGCTTCTACCTGTGCCTTTGATAGCCTTTGGATTAGGTGGACTTTTCACTTTGATGATGAGCATGACTGCTGATGTTTGTGATTTAGATGAACTCAATAATGGTATGCCGAGGAAGGAAGGCACCTTCGGAGCGATTTATTGGTGGATGGTGAAGCTAGGACAAGCGATTGCGCTTGTATTAGGAGGCGCTGTTTTGAAGTATGTGGGATTTGATGGTGCAGCAGCAACTCAAACCGCTGAAACCATGCATCAGTTAAGGATAGCGGATATTTTAATTCCTGCCGGGACTGCCTCTTTGGCTGTCATTGTGATGTGGACCTATGATTTATCAGAGGTTAAGGCAAGAAAAATAAAGACAGAACTAGTCGACCGTAGGGGAGAATTATAACATTAAAAATACATTTTATGCAAATTAAAAATTCGAGTTTCAGAGAGGGTAGATATTTAACCCTTGCTTCTTCCAATTTAGATGAGAAATCTTTAGAGGACTTAAAAGCGCTATTCAGGAATCGCTTGAATGATGGTGTACATGGGCTATGTTCTAGTTTCTATATGGAGGGACAAAATCCAGGAGACGAACTTACAGAAGATCAGATCAGAAGAAGACTAGAGATTATTAAGCCTTATACCAAATGGATTCGTTCATTTTCTACGACAGAAGGAAATGAATTAATTCCGGTTATTGCAAAGGAACTTGGTTTCAAGACTTTGGTAGGAGCTTGGTTGGGCAATGATGCTGAAATCAATAAGAATGAGGTAGCTAATTTGATCAAGCTTGCCAATGATGGCCATGTAGATGTGGCAGCCGTAGGTAATGAAGTAATGTATCGCAAAGACCTTACAGAAGAAGAACTACTTCAATTTTTGCGCGAGGTAAAATCCGGAATTAAGAGCGATGTACCTGTTGGCTATGTCGATGCATATTATGAGTTTGCTGATCGTCCTGCAATTACTGAAGCTTGCGATGTGATCTTGGCTAATTGTTATCCTTTTTGGGAGGGATGTTCACAAGAGTATTCACTCTTGTATATGAAAGAGATGTTCCGTAGGGCAAAAGAAGCTGGTAATGGCAAACGCGTTATTATAACTGAGACTGGATGGCCAGATCAAGGGACTGGTTTACAAGGAGCTACCCCTTCTACTGAAAATGCCATTAAATACTTCATTAACGCTCAACAATGGTCAAAGGAAGAGGGGATAGAGATGTTCTATTTTTCTTCTTTTGATGAATCATGGAAGGTAGGATCCGAAGGAGATGTTGGAGCATTTTGGGGACTTTGGGACAAGGATGAACAATTGAAATTCTAATTCTCTTCGGAAACATTTGTTCTTAGTTCTACTTCAAAACGCCGGTGCATTAAATTAGCTCCGGCGTTGGCTTTTACATCACATTGAGTTGTTGGTAATAGATGGCTGGTATGACCATTCTACGACATGTTTGAGATTCTATTCCGCTGTTCATAGTCTGGACTATTTCTTCAATTTTAGGACTGAGTTAATCTTGGAAAGCCTCCATAAGATTATCGAGTTTATAGGTAAAGTTATATTTATTATTAAATAAATACCTTAAGAATTACCTTGGTATTGTCCTGATTTTTGGGGTTATTGCATATAGAATAAACTGCTTTTACTATGACCTTCAAAAAGCTCACCCTATTAGCCCTAACCTTAGTCTCTCTAACAGCCACTTCGATTGGACAAGAATTAAAAAAAGCTGACCCTTCTTCTTCAGCAATTCAACAGGAGAAAATCGAAAAGCTCCGTACAGAGTATCAGAATCCACTAAGCGAGAATAAATTTGAAATTTCCAATGATTTCACTCTTTCGCCTATTGGTTCTAGTAGTACCCAAGAAGATGAGTTAAGGAGTGATAATTCCAAATCCATGGAATTAAGCCTAGTAGCGTATAAGCAGTACCTCGATGGCTTGAATCAAAAGAAGACTAATCAAATTGCTCAAGAGGCCACACCGAGTAAACCCGACAGGTCAGAGCTCAAATCACAAACTGAGAATAAAAAGGTAGCAGTTATCGACGAACTCAACGATAATGCTGTTTTGAAATTGAAAGAATCTATTCATCAACAGAATATTCAAAAACAACAGCGCATAGTCGAAATTATGAATGGTGGTTCGTCTGAACCAAGTGCTAGTATTGAGAGTAAAGAGAAGACAGTTAAGAAATCACCATCCGTTGCAAAGCAGATAAATTCAACGAAAACCCAAGGACAGCTGGTAGAGGATAGAATTAGAATTCAACAAATTCAGCAACTCGAAAAGAGGCAAGACGCCATTGAAAAGGCCAAAAAAGCATTCCAAACTACAAAGTCTCAAGTTCAATCGTTTAGGAGCAATTCTGTTTCAAAAGGTCAGCAGATAAAAGGCAATTCGGATTTAACAATACCCAATTCTCAAAGCAAATCCATTTCAAGGGTACCTTTAGAAGAAAGTAATTCGATTTCTATTGCCACTTCAGGAAGAAATAGTTCAGTTTCACGAGTAACTTCTGAGTATCGTCCCAAAACGACATCAAGTTTTCAAGCACCAACTCAGCCAAATAGAGCTTCATCTAGCCCTCCGAGAGATCTAAATCAAAGTGCACCATTATTGGAGGTTCCATCTGGTACAACATATGATACACTAGATCACAATGGAACTCCGACCATTCTCATTGTAGATGGTGGTAACGGGATAGGTACCAATACTTTTACAACAGACTATGTGTATGCTTTGTCGGGTCTATGTTATGTGAATGAGGGGCAGACACTAACCATTAATCCTGGAGCAGTCATTAAAGGTTGGAGTTTTCAGCTTGAGCCTAGTATGCTGATTGTAGCAGTTGGCGGCACATTAGTTGCTAATGGGACTGCTGCCAATCCGATTGTTTTCACATCAGAATCTGATCTTTTGGCTCCTCCAGCAAGTGCCGCAAATCTCTCCGTTAATCTGGATGAATTTGAAAGTGGCCTGTGGGGAGGTGTTGCAATACTTGGAGATTATACTCTAAATGGAGCATTGGGAGATTTTGAATTCCTTGGTCAGGAGGCAAATCTTCCCTTAGACGTTAGGTTAGAATATGGAGGAGGAGATGCGATTTTTGGAAATCCGGGGACTTCTTTGACCTATACATCAATAAGATATACAGGAGAATTCAATGGAGTATCAGGTGTTGGTGATATGCCTGGACTTACATTGGCGGGAGTAGGAAGTGAGGCAGTATTTAATCATATAGAAGTACTTGGAGCTGCTGCTAATGCTTATAACTTTCTGGGAGGCAATGCAGATGCTAGTCATTTGATTGCTTACAATGTTGGCAATAATGGCTTTGAAACTGATTTTGGGTACACAGGTAAAATGCAGTTTCTATTGGCTGAGGGAGTATTTAATACGTTTGGCGAGCACCATGGTGGCTATCCCGCAGATCAGGTAACTGGAGGAGCCTTTATTTACAACGCTACTTATTTGGGTGATGATGAGGCAGGTTTTCAACGGGGGGCTTCATTTGATAGAAATGCTTCTGGACATTATTATAACAGTATATTTAGTGACTTAGGCACAGGTGTGGTTATTGAATACAGTGATACTTCTGCCACTTCCTATGACGCTTTCTCAGCAGGAGATCTTTTCATTAGTGAAAATATTATTAACAATGTAGCCTTTGGAGATTACATCTCCGTAAGTGATATCTCTGACCTAGGATATAGTTTAGATCCTTATTTGGAACTAGGCGTTTCGGGTAATATCTTGGATGACCCACTTCTTGACACTGTTTATATTCCATCTAACTCCTACACATTTGGGTTTCTTAATACAGGAGATTTATTTTATGAAGTAACTGATTATGCCGGGGCGTTTGCTCCAGCTAGTACTCCATGGTATGCTGATTGGGCCTTTATTTCTGGTGTATCGGGAAGTGGTGGTTCTGTCCCGGAACCTACTAGTCCTGCACCTAATCGCATCGAAGACCCTGCGACTGTTATTTCAATATTTAATGATTTATATGATAATATCGCGACTGTTGACCTAAACCCTGATTGGGGGCAGGCAACTGTACAATCCTTTACTGATTTAGGGGGTGATAATACGATGAAACTGGAAAGTTTCAATTACCAAGGGATTGATTTTGGTGGCTCTCAAGATTTGTCTGGCATGGAAAGTCTACGTGTAAACATGTGGACAGAAAATGCTTCAGTAGTGCAAGTATTTTTGATTAGTTCTGGATTTGAGACAGGTATTTCTCTTAATATAATTCCTAATTCATGGGAGACTTACGAAATCCCATTGTCAGAATTTACGGGAGTTGATTTGACAGATGTTATTCAGATAAAATTTGATGATGGAGGAGCTGCTGACTCACCTACTATCTTTTTGGATAACATAATGTTTTATACCCTTAATCCTGCAGCGCCTGCCCTCTCTCAGTTACCTTTCGATTTTGAAGTAAACCCAGCTGTGGATGATATCATACCTTTTGAAGGGGCAGCATTTTTTCAAACTAGCAATCCGTTAATAGCAGGCATCGACACTTCAGCACAAGTGGGTCAGATGAACAAAGACACGCTATCAGAATTCGCCGGAGCGCTAATCAATCTTCAATCTCCTATAGATTTCGTTTCTAACAATGTTTTTAAAGTAAAGGTATTAACTCCCAATGTCGGTACTCGGCTATTGCTTAAAGTGGAAAATAGTGGAGATCAAGGTGTCTTTTTTGAACTAGAAAACACTACCACACTGTCCAATGAATGGGAAGAATTAACCTTCGATTTTTCTCCTATTAACACAGGTTTTGATTACGATCGGGTGGTAATGGTATTTGACTTAGGCGTGCTTGGAGATGGAAGTGCCAATTTTACATACTATGTAGACGATCTAGTCCTTGACGGATTTATTGAACCATATTCACCTGTTTCAGCTTTACCTTTCGATTTTGAGATCAATCCAGTAGTTGAAGATATTCAGAATTTTGACGGAGGAGATTTACAGCTAGTGAGTAACCCGCTTCAGTCAGGGATAAACGTATCCACCCAAGTGGGTCGATTGATTAAAGGGCCAGGTGAGATTTTTGCAGGGTCTTCGGTAAACTTAGATTTTCCAATTGATTTTGTTTCTAACAACGTCTTTAGGATTAAAGTTAATGCGCCAGCCATTTCTACCGGCGTATTTCTAAAAGTAGACAATAGAGATAACCCAAGTGATTTTTATGAACTCGAGTCTTTTACAACAACTGCAAATGAATGGGAAGAGTTGACTTTTGATTTTTCAGGAATTGATACGGGATTAGATTTTAATAGGATATCATTTGTCTTTGACCTTGGTACAATAGGAGATGGAAGTGCAGCATTTACGTATTATTTAGACGATCTATTCCTAGACGGATTTATTGAACCTTATTCACCTGTTTCAGCCTTGCCATTTGATTTTGAAATCTCACCAGACTCCTTGGATTTTGAAGATTTTAGTGGAGCGCAACTGTCAATAATTGATAATCCACAGATTGGAGGCATTAATACCTCCAATAAGGTGGGGCAGGTGGTAAAAGGCTTGGGTGACACCTGGGCAGGTTCCATAATATACCTTGCAGATCCAATTGATTTTTCGATCAACACAACTTTTAATCTTAAAGTGTTTGCCCCTGCAGTTGGAACGGGCGTTATATTTAAAGTTGAAAATAGTGGGAATGCAGGCATATTTCTGGAGCAGGAATTGTTTACCACGACAGCAAATGAGTGGGAAGTTATGTCTTTTGATTTCTCATCAATAGATACAGCTCAGGATTATGACATGGTCGTAATGATATTTGATAATGGTACTGCTGGTGATGGAAGCGCTGCTTTTACTTATCTCTTAGATGATATTGAATTAGTAGAGGGATCGGGAATTGATATCGATCTTAGTGATTACACTTCGCTTGTTGCTTTGCGTAATTCATTGGGTGGCGATTTATCGTTCAACTGGCTAGATGAAAACCCTCCATCTACATGGCCTGATATTGATTATGACGGTAATGGTAGAGTAACGGCATTATACTTAGATCAGCACAATCTTTCTGGTGATATCCCTGTTGAATTGACATCATTAACACAGCTAGGATTCTTAACCATTGGAGGCAATACAATCACTTCATTCCCAGAGGGAATGGGTAATCTTGATAATGTAGGTCAGATATACGCTTGGGCCAATCAGTTGACTTCCTTACCGAGTGATATGTTTGACATGGCATCCTTGTTTAACTTGGATTTAGGAGACAATCAACTAACCGAAGGCAGCTTTGGAGCAGTAGGTGAATCTATGTTTTCAATGAAGTCCCTTTTGCTCGGGTCCAATCAGCTTAATAGTATTCCTTCTACCATATATGGATTAAGCTCCTTGACTCAATTAAACATAGATGGAAACCCGATTTCATTTATTTCTTCCGATATAGCCAATCTGACGATGCTTGAGAGTTTGAACGTCGGATTCTGCAATCTTACAGATTTGTCTAATGTAATTGGTTCTGTTCCTAGTCTGAGAAATTTGTATGCTTACGCCAACAACATTTCTTCTTTGCCAGATTTATCATCAAATAGATCGCTTCGCGAGCTTCGACTTTGGGATAATCAAATCACCAACAATATTTCGGATTTCTTTGTGCTTGACTCATTGGAGGTCTTGGATGTCTATAATAACCAAGTATCTGGTACGCTTGACGGTATCAGTAATATGAATAGCATAAGGGAATTTTATGTTGGTGTCAATTTGATAACGGGTGGATTGCCAATTGAGATTTCTGGATTGACTGAACTTTCTGACTTCAGGATTCATGATAATCAGTTGAGTGGAGAGCTACCGGCAGAGCTATTTGAATTGCCTCAAATAGCTAATATTGAATTGCAAGGAAATGGACTTTCTGGGGCATTTCCGACTACATCTGGAAGTAATTCTATCTACAGAATCGATTTAGCGAATAATTTTCTGAGTAGTATTTCTCCTTCAATTGGGAATTTCCCTAATCTTCAACGGATTTCTTTTTTCGATAATGACATTATAGGAAGTCTTCCTGTGGAGTTATCCGCTGACACAGCGCTCTTAGAGATTCAATTACAATTCAACGAATTCACTGGTGGAATTCCTGCGGAATGGGCAAGTCTTTTAAATCTGGAAGAAATCTACCTAACCGGCAATTTTTTGGACCAGCCTTTACCGGAAGAACTCGGTGCTTGGACGATGCTTCAGAACTTCGCAATTGATCAAAACAGCATTCCTGGAGATATTCCTGCCAGTTATTCCAATTGGCTGAACTTAGAAAACCTATATATCTACACGAATGAGCTAACGGGTCTTCCAGACTGGAGTCAATTAGCGTTCTTGATTGATGCTTATGTATATGAGAATAATTTTAGGTTTGATGACTTAGAGAAACTAGTACCATCAGTACAGGGTGTTTTCGGAATTGATTCTCAAAATCCCGAACCAGACTCATTTGAGTTAGTGAACTCGGGTGAAAATTTTATTATCAACGCTGAAATAGGAGGTACCTACAATCACTATACATGGTTTCTGGACGGAAATTATCTAGAAGTAGCTGATACGTCTCACCTTGTGATTGAAGATTTTAATAGAAGCAAGGCAGGAACTTATACTTGCACTATTACTAATGATTCTATCAATGCTTTTACCTATCTCGAAATTGGTAGTGGGCTGAGAACGTACTGGATTACTGCAGAGGTAGCTGAAACAGATTCGTTGGCACTTATCGAGATCTATAATGCGACCAGTGGATATCAATGGGTTGATGCAAATAACTGGCTCATTACTCCAGTGGCCATGTGGGAAGGTGTAATCATTGAGGGTGGCAGAGTGACCGAACTTGATCTTTCTAATAAGAATTTGATAGGGGCAATTCCTCCAGCTGTTGGTGAATTGACGGCATTGAAGAGAATCTCGCTATGGAATAATCCTGAAGTGAGAAATATCGCTGGAGAGTTTTATGGACTTTCAAATCTGACTTATATTGATTTTGATAATGCTGGTTTAACTAAACTCTCACCTTCTATTAATCTACTCACTAACCTTGATACACTGTGGTTGGGAGATAATCCGTTCAGAGGGAATATTCCTAAAGAGCTTTATGATCTAACATCTCTTAAGGTTTTGCACGTGAGATCTACTACTTTCTCTGGAGCTGTAACTGATGATTTATCCAAGTTGATTAACCTAGAATGGTTGAGCTTTTCAGGTAGTACCGATTTAACCAGTTTACCCAATGTATTTGATCAGCTTCCAAATTTGAAGAATTTGAATATCTCAAATATGGATGGTGTATCTGGAAGTCTTCCTTCGACTATTTCCACCCTATCTAACTTGGAGACACTTAATTTATCCAATACTCCGTTTGACGGAGGATTAGAGCAGATTGCACCACTTACCAATTTGGTTAGGTTATATCTTTATGGAAGCCCAATGGCCTATACTTCTTTGCCTAGTGAGTTGTCGTCATTAGTCAACATTGAAACACTTGGATTAGGATTTTCAGACTACTCAGCTGGAATTCCAGATGTGATTTGGAATTTCACCAAAATGAAAGTATTTCAAATGCCAGAGTGTAACGTCAATGGACCACTTCCTACAGAATTCAATAGCTGGGATAGCCTTTCTTTTTTGAATCTGAGGACAAATGGATTCACTGGTGCTTTACCTTCAGATATGAATGTCGAATTTTTGGAACGAGTCTATCTAATGGATAACTCATTAAATGACATTTCTGTCTTGGAAGGAGCTCCAAATTTATTTCAACTATTTGCTGATGGTAATCAATTGGATTTCGAGGATATACTTCCATTCAAATCATCAATTGAAAATGGACTCATTAATATTGGTGTAGCTAACCAGCAGCCTACTAATGGTGATTATACTTATATCCAGTTAAGTAGTAATGAGTCTATTACACTATCTATGAATGTTAATCCAGACACACTCACCACAATAGATTGGTTCCAAAATGGAAATTATGTAGGTTCTGGTAAAGACCTCAATTTGGAGTTTGTAATCAATCCGGATTTTGATGGACAATATGAGGCGTTTGCTTATCATAATGAGCTGTCTCCGCTACTAGGAATGCAACTCAATAGTGGAATCTTTGATGTACAGGTAGTTGAGAGCATAGATGTTGCCGACTCTAACGCCTTAGTTTCTTTCTATGATAACATCGACAATGCTGCAGATGTGCTTTGGAACTGGAAAGAAGGACCTGTAGAAAATTGGACTGGGGTAATTGCCAACGGAGGTAGGGTATATGGCCTTGCGCTAAACGGTCTTCAGGGTGAGATACCAGGTGATGCCATTGCAAGTTTAACGGCCCTTGAGTTTTTGCAATTATCTGATGGTGAGCTCACTGGTGAGATTCCACCTCAAATGTTTACTGAGTCGCTATTTCACTTGGATCTTGGGAGAAATCAGCTTTCTGGTAGTATCCCTACTGAGATTAATAATTCGCCGTTTTTAAACTTTGTTGGATTAGCAGGAAATCGCTTAACTGGATCAATTCCTGATCTTACACTTCCTGATTTGTACCAGCTTTATCTCGATCGGAATGGTCTAAGTGGTGCAGTTCCTGATTGGCTTAATCAGATTGCTTGGGGAGGTCTTAGCCTCGATAGAAATAAATTGGATGCGCTTCCAGAGGGATTAGATACTGCGCTCGTTAATGCCTTCTATGTCAATTTTGAGTACAATGCCTTTGATATTTATGATTTGATTAGAGGATCTGGTAATTCCGTAGGAGCGGACGCTACTACTGGTGTCCAGTCTGTAACGAGTGAAATTTCATTTACTGGCGATGCGGCAATAGGTGGCTCAGTTACACTTTCGGCAACTCGAACTCACCCTGACGATGAATTCACATGGTTTAGATATAATAAATTTGACCAATCAGAGACTCCAGTGTATGAGTATTTAGAATACACAGGAACTGATTCAACGTATTTTATCAATATTGATGATGATTTTGTCCAAACGAACTATCTAGCTGCAGTAACTAATCCGAACTATAAATTTGGTGGATATGAATTCTTAACTCACTCCATTGCAGTTGATCCTTTTGAGAAAAGGTATACCACAAGTATGACCGCATCTCCAAGACCTGAGTATGCCAAGGGATCAGATCAAGGCGCTGTAGGTCTGCCGGACTTACCACCTAATGGCTGGGAATGGTTTGAAACAACTAATTATTGGGAAAACCCTATAGTGCCTGATACGGATACTTTGAAATTGATATATGAAGATTCACCTATTCCTATCAATTATGTTAGGCTTTATGGAGCTAGTCCTTTGGCAATCTATCAAATGACTTTGAGAGGAGATGGCGGTGAGTCTATAGTCTTCGATTTAAATTTTTATATAAATCACTGGCAACAGCAAATTGTATTTCCTAAAACCACCTTTGCAGTTTCTCAGGTAGACTTAGCTGTTCGCGAAGGAGCAATTGATGCCTTTGAAATTGGTGATACTGGAGCAGGTATTGAACCACCTGTATTGGATGACCGGTATACTAGCATTGGAGAAGATTTTCTCTATATAGAAATTAGGGATAGCAATCCTCTGGCAGATTATCTTGTCTTAGAAAGTAGTACTGACGGAACCAATTTTGTTTTGGCAGATACATTATATCGAGAAGGATGGCATTATCGTCAAGTTCCTCCTGGAAAGTATTACTATAGGGCCAAAGAAGGATTTAGTGATTTTGATTTCGTCACTGATTATTCCAATATCCTAGAAACTGGTAATTGCGAACCTACTTTCCCAAGTGATAAACTATGGGCTGGTTCTAGTCTTGCTATAGGCGGAGGATTTGCAGGACAAGCTGGAACTCGAGAAGAAGTGACTATCACACCCATTGGATACGCTGAATTTAGCGTGTCAGATGTTACAGCTGGCTGGTACGATCCGTTTTTCGGATTTTATGAAGATCCTGTAAATCTGTTGCAAAAATGTGATGTCTTTTATGGCTTTGTTCAAGGTGGTCAATCTCAAGATGTAGCGTTTACTTATGAGAATGACACCTTATACGCTGAGTGGTGGGATTACGCCAATGACGTTCAGGCCATATCTAAATTCTGGGTCACTGGAGATGCACCGGTAAGTGATGCTTTCGACCCTGGAATTCCTACCAATTTGAATACTCGACTTATTGCAAGTGCAAGCATTGAGGTGAACTGGGATCAAAGTCATCCAGACGCCCATTATATTGTTCAACGTTCTGTAGCCAATTCTACTCAATACGTAAATGTTGATACAGTTTCTACTAATTCCTTTATTGATTCTAATAATCTAGATAATCAGCTTTATTTCTATCGAGTTAGAGCAATGGGTGGAGATGTATTGAACCAACCGTCTAATGAGGCTTGCATTGTTCATAAGCAAGCAATATTTGACCCAATTAGTAATGTGGTAACTAATGATATAACCAGAACAAGCTATGGCGGTTCTTGGGGTGATTTTGATGGTGATGGAGATGATGATCTTTATGTAGTCAATGCATTCGAACAGTCAGCCAATTTTCTCTATGAAAACACTGGAAATGGAACCTTCCGGAAGGTAATCGGATCAGTTGCTACTTCTCAAGAGGCGTTTACAAGATCTGCTGCATGGGGAGATTATGACAATGATGGCTTCTTAGATTTACTGGTTCCAACTCGAGATTTGGGAGATATTGTTTATCGAAATACAGGGAGTAAAAGTTTTGAGAAAAGAGGGGCGGCTATTACTGCAGCTACAGCCTCCATTCCTTCAGAATCAGGTATCTGGGTTGATTTGAATCAGGACGGTAGACTGGACATGGTTAATTCCAATGGACTTGTATTCACTAACAATGGTTCGGGAGCATTCACTTTAACAGCTCAGCTAGAAAATGGTGATGGTGTTTTGGCTGAATTACCAATTCTCATTTGGACTGTGAGCAATGTGGATATAGATAATGATGGTGATCAGGACATTTACTTTACTAGTGATCAGGCCAACATGCTATTTATAAATGATGGAACGGGGAACTTGGGTTACGTAAGTAATGAAATTTCGAATCCAGATTTATTAAGTAGAGGATTTTCTTGGGCTGATTTTAACAATGATGGATACATTGATTTGCTCACCGGCGATAGAAATACTGAATTATTCGGAATCTATTTGAATATGGGTAATGGATCTTTTGAGTTCTTTGGTTCGGAAGAATTCGTAATATCATCAAATACCCCTGTTTCAGAACTGTTTGTCGGTAGAGGGTACAGTACGGCTGATCTTAACAATGATGGTAATATTGATATTATTGGTACGCTTAATAGCCGCGCTCGAATCTTGTATAACAATGGGAATGCGGAATTCACCATGGTAGAGGAAGATGCACAAGCATTTCCGCTTACCAGTAATTTCTCTCACATCTCTCTCGCAGACATCAATGGAGATGGAGCGATGGATATTTTCTTACCGAATCAAGATTTTAATGGTCAGAATTTCATGTACCTCAATAACGGCAATAGCAATACCTGGTTGAGTATTCGATTGAAGGGAATTGAATCTAACAGAAGTGGTATTGGCGCACGAGTAAAGGTTAAGGCTAATAATATTTGGCAGAGTCAAACAATTAGATCTCTTAATGGAATTAGCTCTGGTAATAGCCTTACTGCAGAATTTGGTCTAGGTACTGCAACACTTGTGGATAGTGTAGAAGTGTCTTGGCCTTCAGGAAAAACAACTTATGCACTGAATGTCGTGCCTAATAAGCTATTGTCAATGGTTGAGATACCAGAAGCTACTGGGCCAACTGTTAATGCTGGTGACTCAACGGCTCTGGTGAAATTGTATGAAAATAACGGAGGTGTGAATTGGACCAGACAACAAGGATGGTTAGTTGGTTCTCCGTTAGGATGGGAAGGAGTTGATTTTGATGAGTCAGGGAGATTGGTTGCGTTGATTTTGAATGATAACAATTTGTCTGATACCATTACCGCGGAGATTACTACCCTGACAGCTTTGAAGGTATTGGATTTAAGTGGTAACAATCTGGAAGGTCCTCTACCAAGTGCACTAGGAAACCTGACAGCATTGGAAAATCTATCGTTGAATGACAACCAATTGGATGGAACCATTCCATCCTCTGTCGGCTCTTTGGTGAATCTTCAAAACTTAGATTTGTATTCCAATAACTTCTTTGGTGAATTACCAAGGACTCTAGGTGGTCTCGTAAATCTGAATCAATTTGAAATTCAGGATAATGGCTTTATTGGTTTTGTTCCAGCAGAGATAGGGACACTTAGCAATCTGTCTATTCTGAGATTGGATAATAATGATTTTGAGGGAGCCTTACCAAATGGGCTCGGAGGGATGGAAAGTCTACAAGTACTCTACGTGAATGATAATAATTTCACGGAAGGTTTGCCGGCAGGATTGGGATCACTTTCTACTTTATTGGAGTTAAAGGCACAGAATAATGAGTTCTTTGGCCCATTGCCAACCGAGTTAAGTAATTTGAAAGAGTTGCAGTATGTAGATATTAGTAATAATATGTTCACTGGATCAATAGCCCCATTGGCTTTAGCTCCATTTACATATTATTTCAATGCGGATAACAATAGGTTTGACAAGTTACCTGACCTGACGACTTCTACTAGTGATTCTATATTGGTAAGGAATAATGCAATTGACTTTGGATTTTTCGAGCTTAATGATAGAAAAATTAGGGATGGGAGGTTATTCTTAAGCCCTCAAGGTCCTTTGTTCGATCCAGTTGATTCATTACATGGTGTTGGTGATGGTATCGAGATTGCTTTCGAGGTTGGTGGATCCTTCAATAGTTATCAGTGGAAGTTCAACGGTAGTAATCTTGAATCTAGCACAGGTATTGAGATTACAGATGCGATTGTGTTTGTTAGTGATCCGGACACCCCAAATCAAGGGGAGTATATATTGGAGATCACCAATTCAAACTATACTGGCGTAATATTGACGACCAATCCATTTACACTGAAACTTTCATCACTAGAGAGAGATAAGCAAGCGCTTTTGGCTTTCATGGAAGCTGTTAATAAGGGCGAATTTCCTGTTGCGCTTAACTGGAGTGAGCCAAGTACACTTTCAAGTGATTGGGATGGAGTCACCGTAACTGGAGATCGAGTAACGGCCTTAGTTCTTCCAGCCGTAATAGATACTGATTTAACTGATGGAAATCAGAGTCAAATATTCGATGGTCAGGTACCGTTGAGTTTTACTGATTTAAGTGGATTAGTTACTCTGGATTTGAGAGATCATTTCCTAAGATCATTTCCTAATATCTCCAATTGGCCATCTATAGAGGCTGTGAACATTAGTAACAACAGGCTTGCTTTCAAGGATCTGATTCCAAACATAGCTCTTGGGTCGAAGCTTACTTATATTCCTCAAAGGAGATATGATGTAACGTTGAACGACGTAGTGCAGGCCGGAGATGATAAGATTGTAAGAATCAACATGAGTGGAACGGGTCTTCAGTATCAATGGAAATTTGGTCCTTACCTAGCAGGAAAAGCCTTTAATAATAACGTGACTAATATTGAAGGAGCTAACTCTAGGGTATATCAAATTGAAAACTTAGGATTTGATCAGATGGGAACTTATCGAGTTGATATCACGCATCCTTCAGTTCCAGGTTTAACCATCACAAGTAGAAACAGAAACATCTTAGCTACAACCGATATTTTCGGGAAGGCCTTTGCAGATGATCAAAATACCTTGTTGACCGATGGATTTGTTGGGCTATACAGAAAAACACCTTCAGGTCCGTTCGTCTTTGAAGATTCAGTGGGTCTTGATGGAGGAGGAGAGTATGCGTTTAGAAATGTTGTCCTTGGAGATTTCGTTGTATTAACTAAGCCTGATAGAACTATATTCCCTAATACGGTAGATACCTATTATGAAAAGGCAGATCTCTATGAAAATGCCACAACTCTGGAAGTGAGAAATCGCGTTTCTGGTATTGATATCGAAATGGTTTTCTATGAAGAACCTGATCCAGTATCGACAGGAGCTGATTTTGATGGGCTTGTTGAATCTGATTTTACAGATACATTAACTGTAGACGAGGAAGGCGGAAGAGTGAATTCAAGGCGAAAAGTTAAGAAAGCAGGATGCTCCATGAGACGTTTCGTAATAAGTGGAAGACCTGAAGAGGATGTATATGAGCTTTATGCTTATATAGAGTCTGATGACGAAGGCCGTTTCACTTTCACGGATATTGCAGAAGGGAAATATAGATTGAACATTGAATATCCTGGAGTACCTATGGATCCAGATTCGGAGATTGAGTTTGTTGTTGGTGGGGACAAAGAAAATCAGCAGTTTACACTTGTGGCTACAATCACCGAGGATGGTATTTCGGTGGATGCTGAGGAAGTTCTTTACACATATAAACCATATATCAAGGACGTGAAGCTTTACCCTAATCCTACTAATGATGTGATGATAGCAGAGTTTTTGGTTTATCGTAAGCTGAATGACTTGAAAATGGAGATTCTCGACGTTAGAGGTGTACAGCTATTCGAAATTAATCTGGAACATCGTATGGGAGCTCAATCAGCAAAAGTTGATCTTACTGATTACAGGTCGGGGGTTTACTTCATTGTGTTTACAGATGAAGCAGGAACTTTCAGACAGCAATTGAAAATTGGTAAAAAGTAGTAGATAATGTCTTTATTAAGTTGAAGGGCATCTCTTTGGAGGTGCCCTTTTTTGTTATAACTAGAATGTATTATTCCAGTCCAACTGACTCGAAATTGCCTTAGAACCCATGAAATAACATCCCGATCCAATGAATGTTGATTTAAGAGGTAAGCTTTTATTAAAAGATGATTTTTTCGTTTTTAGCTAGAACCTTTTGCTTAAGCTGATGTTTAAACACTTATGACAACTACTACGAAAACCAAAAAGAAGGGTTTAACAGCCGAGGATTTTAAGACAGCATATAAAACTCACGTTCTTATACATGGCAAACATCCAACGTCAGTGTTTTCCTTCACACATGAATTAAAGTCCACTGAAGACCATTTTTACTCCTTTTTCAATTCGTTTCCGGTTTTGGAGCGAGCTATATGGAGTGATTGGTTCTCAGAAACGATAGCGGTTATCGAAGGAGATGAAGCTTATGCAGAATACTCCGTTAGAGAGAAGCTGCTATCCTTCTATTTCACTTGGCTAGAGACATTAAAAGCCAATCGAAGTTTTGTTCTTTTGAGATTCGAGCAATTAGGCAAATCAGCGACTACTCCTTCATTTCTTGAAGGTCTCAAGGTTCATTTTCAAAGCTTTATTAATGAGCTAATAATCGAGGGA
>CAYGPP010000019.1:0-20444 GCA_964351885.1 uncultured Marinoscillum sp. | reverse complement strand
AAAGGATACATCGGAGGTAGCAGAAAGACCTTTCTCAGGTCAGTATGAAAAGGCTTTTTGGTTGCACTTTATGTTTTTGATGAAATTTTGGTCAAATGACGAAAGCAAAGAATTCGAAAAGACAGACGCAGCAATCGAGAAGTCAGTTAATCTTGCTTTTGATCTACTGAGTAAAGGTGCCCTTGACTCTATGTTGGACTTTGGTAAATTTCTATTCCAAAACCGAAGTTAATCCCTTATAAGAAATTGGTGAAGAAACCCAGAGATGTAAGCATCTTCATCCTGCTGACTTATTACATCTGAAGCTCCAGAATGACCAGCGCTTGGCTGAGACCAGATCAATGTTGTAGATGGATCATCTACATTCTGCAGCGCAGCACCGAATTTATAAGTGTGCATCGGCACTACTCGATCGTCTTGTTTGGAAGTGGTGAGCAATACGGCGGGGTACTTCGATTTAGTCTTGATTAGGTGATATGGAGAAATGGAAGCGAGATTTAAAAAAGAGAGAGAGTCTGCTACCGACCCAAACTCCTTAATCCATTTAGTGCCAATTGAAAATTGTTCGTATTTCAACATGTCCAGTAAGGCAACTCTGATTACCGCAGCATCAAATAATTGAGGTTCTTGACACATCGAACTTGCAGCAATCAGGCCGCCATGTGAAGCTCCAGTAATCCCTATTTTAGAAGCATAACCTTTCTCTTTGACATATTTAGCTGCTGATATCACATCGTCTACTGTATTCTGTTTTAGATCATTTCTGCCTGCATTCCACCAGTCAAAACCGAGCTCTCCTCCTCCTCGTGCATGGACAAATCCATAAGTACCTCCTTCCTCTATGAAGTAAATCACCTTTGGGTCATAGTTTGGAACGGAGATGACACCATGTCCGCCGTAAACGTCCAGTAGAAAAGGCCTTGCTTTTTCTGAAGATAATTCCCCTTTATGGACGATAAAAATGGGAATAATCGTTCCATCTTTTGATGGGAATTTTTGAATTGAAAAATTGTAAGCTTGAAATTCAAAATTAACACCAGTCCTTTCTATTATTTGGTAATCATAAGTGGTCAAATCTAATTCACAAATGACCGAAGGGATGATGTAGGACTCCATCATGAAGTTGAATGTTTTAGTCGCCTTCTGATAACTCATTGAACTTACAGATACACCATCCGGTAAATCTATTCTCTTGATGATTTCTCCATCAAGACTAATTATTACGAAGTAGGGCTGGCTCAACTCTTGGTAAGCGATTACTATCTTGTCCTCGATAATCTCAAAGTCGATCATTTGGGCAAGTCCAATTTCTGGAGTGATCACTTTAAAAGCGTTTGGTGTATCCACTCCAAATGTGATTAGCTGCCCAAGATTATTAATACTGGCCTTGGCTACAATTCGATCATCTATAAAATCTACAAAACTGAGTGAATGGTCAATTTTATAATGGAGCATTTTAAACGCATTATTACTTAGTCTTGTGTCATAGTAGAGGTAACTGAATGTGCGTGTTTGGGTGTTTTCTATTTCAAGAAAATAAAACTCTTCATCAGGATCTCCTTTGATATAAAGCTCATCACGAGGGTTCCGAGATTTGAATATCAACGAATCTTGATCTTGGTCATTGAATAGTTTATGATAATAAATGGACGGTGAGACGTTCCCATCATCTTGATATTTTTTATAAAAGAAGCCATCCTGATACCAGGTGATGTTAGAGAATTTTACATTCTCAATTGTCTCAATTGGTGAATTGAAATCTAAAGTGGATTTAACCTTAATTTCCCTCCAATCACTACCGCCTCTTGTGTATGAATAGGCTAAATATGCTTCATCTTTTGATGGCACAAAACTTGTGATCATGATGTTATCCTCCTTTGAAATATCTCTTGGGTCTACGAGAACACGAAATTTATTGAAGGTATTCTTCCTGAAATAAATGGATGGTGCGGAAAATAAATCATCATAAAAAAGTCTGAAGTTTGTCTGAGAATTACTGTTGAAATTAAGATTTTGATGAGAATTCCATCTTCTTTCTCTTGCAGAATATCTATTGATTAGGTTGATTGAATTATTCCTATTGGCATATTTTTTAAGAGTCTTCAGAGAAAATTGGGTTTGTTGATCAACCCAGATGTCTACAATCGCAGTATTGTTCTTTTCGAGCCATTGATATCCGTCTACTACTTGGTATCCATGATATGTGTTTAACTCAGGACGATACATCGTAGAAGGGAAATCAAGATCTTGACTCACTAATGGTGAAATTGGCAGAGGAAGCCAAAGTATCATAAGACCTATGAACTTGTTCATGTATATGATTATTCTAAAACTATCAGAAATATAGTTGTAATATTCCTAACCTTTTGAATGGATTAAAGGTTGTCATCATTAAATAATCACAACATGAAAGAGCAAGGGAGAATACCTGTTGGAAAAGTGAGTAGAGCGGCCAAATTTGTCAAAACAGGGGCAAAGGTTGGTGGCAACTATGTCAAACACTACGGTAGGAAGATTGTAGATCGAAATACCACACGTGAGCAGCTGGATAAGGATAATGCCGAAGATATCTACGACTCGTTGAGCGAGTTGAAAGGGAGTGCGCTAAAAGTAGCTCAGATGTTGGCAATGGATAAAAACCTACTTCCTAATGCCTATCAGGATAAATTTGCGATGAGTCAATATAGTGCGCCACCATTGTCTTACCCGCTTGTTGTGAAGACCTTCCAAAAGTATTTTTCTAAGACTCCTTCTGCGGTATTCGATTCGTTCACAAAAAATGCTATTAATGCAGCCTCAATTGGACAAGTACACAAAGCCACAATAGCGGACAAAACTTATGCGGTTAAAATCCAATATCCAGGCGTTTCAGAAAGTGTAAGATCAGATCTAAAGCTTGTAAAACCTTTTGCTTTGAGGCTGTTAAGCCTGAATGAAAGAGAGCTTGATCAATACATGGATGAGGTAGAAGGAAAACTCCTTGAAGAAACAGATTATGAATTAGAAGTCTCTAGATCTATACGAATTTCAGAGGCTTGTTCTGATATAGCGAATTTAGTTTTCCCGAAATACTACAAGGAATACTCCGCAGCTAGAGTTATCACCATGGATTGGTTGGAGGGGATGCATATCAAGGAGTTCCTCGAAACCAAACCTTCACAAGAAGTTAAAGATCAGATAGGGCAAGCGCTTTGGGATTTTTACCACCATCAAATTCACAACTTGAAAGAAGTACATGCTGACCCTCATCCTGGGAATTTCTTGATGAGATCAGAGGGAACCCTTGGTGTCATAGATTTTGGTTGTGTCAAGGAGATTCCTGAAGATTTTTACCAAGGCTACTTTAAGCTAATGAGTAAGGATTTAGTCTCTAATGACAAAGAACTAATGCCCCTTTTGTATGCTTTAAATTTCATTTATGAAGATGATACGGAAAAGGAAAAAGCATTGTATGTTTCAATTTTCAAAGAAATGACCATGCTTTTGGGGCAGCCATTCCATTTTGATGAATTTGATTTCTCGGATGACGGCTACTTCATGAAAATCTATGACCTCAGTGAGCGATTGGGAAGTATGAAGGAACTCCGAAACTCTAAGCATCCAAGAGGTTCTAGACACGGATTGTACATCAATAGGACTTACTTCGGACTCTACCAATTGTTGAATATGCTTGGTGCAAAAGTTTTCACCACAAAGCCGGACTGGTTGAAGTAACACGAAGTTTTATTTCGATGGTGCATTCATTATCTTTTCGAGATGAAAGCCCATGGAATTTGTATTGTAATTATCGGATTTTTTTGTTCTTGCTCTGAAGTTGAGATAGAAGAAATTGGTTCTGAATGGAAATCGATTGAACGTGACCTTCAGACTCAGTTGATCACTAGTAGAGATAGTACTATAATTGATCTGCCCGAAGGAAGTTTTATGTTTACCAAGTCCCTTACGATGGACGGTAAACGAAACCTTACCATAAAAGGAAAAGGCATTGACAAGACAATTCTTAGTTTTGAGATGCAGGAGGAAGGCGCAGAGGGATTGAAAATATCCAATGCGGTGAATATAACTTTGGAAGACTTCACCATTGAAAATGCGAAAGGTGACAATATCAAGATCACCGATACCGAAGGTATTGTCATGCGAAGGGTAAAATCTCAATGGACAGGTGAACCCCAAGAATCGAATGGAGCTTATGCCTTTTACCCAGTACTGTCAAAGAACATCCTGATAGAAGATTGTATCGCTATAGGAGCCTCAGATGCTGGGATCTATGTTGGTCAGTCTGATAGTGTGATCATTCGTAATAATGAGGCATATTATAATGTAGCGGGGATTGAAAGCGAGAACTCCAAATGGGTCGAGATTTATAATAACTACGCTCATGATAATACTGGAGGAATTTTGGTGTTTGATTTACCAGGGTTGACTCAATACGGTCACACGACTCGGGTTTTCGGCAACAAAGTCTTCAATAATAATTTCAGAAATTTCGCTCCTGAAGGAAATGTGGTGGCGACCGTTCCTCCTGGAACTGGTGTAATGCTTTTGGCTACACGTGATATTGAGATCATGAACAACGAGATCATTGATAACCGTACAATTGGAACCGCAATTGTTAGCTATGTGATCGTAGAGGCCATGGCAACTTCAGACGAATCTCAACTCAATGAGAACATAGACAAATCAAAAAAAGATGTGGATTATAATCCTTATCCAGAAAATATCTTCATTCATGATAACATCATTCAGAATGATCATTGGTTTCCTACATTGAGCAATGATTTTGGCTTATTGTTTCTTACCAAATTTCCCTTTTCCACGCCTGATATAGCGTGGGATGGAATTCTCCCTGAGAACGGGTCGATTGGTCTTTGCATAGATCAATCAGGGTTCAAATTTGCCAATCTTGATGCTGCCAATGATTTCGCCGATCTGAATAATGATGTTTCCAAATTTGAATGTATTGGAAAGTCTATTGAGTTAAATTTAGCACAATGAAAGTAGAGGACTTAGGGCTGCTTTTACTTGCTGTTTTTATTGCTTCTTGTGCACCTAAGCAAAAGAAATTTCAGATAGAGGAAGTGAGCTTAGCCGGTATTTCGGATAAGTTAGAATATCCCGAATTGCTGTCAGATTGGGACTTTTTCGAAGAACCAATGAACTCATTAATTCCCTTAAAGGGAATATATCCTTATGATCTGAACACCCCATTATTTACGGATTATGCCAGCAAATTGAGGTTTATAAAACTGCCGGATAATGCAGAGGCAGATTATCACCCAAGTGATGTGATGAATTTCCCCAAAGGGACTATTTTGATCAAGAATTTCCTCTATCTCAATGATGTTCGTGAACCTGCTGATGGGAGAAGGTTAGTTGAAACTAGGCTTTTGATTAACAAGTCTGATGGTTGGGTCGCCTTGACCTACGTCTGGAATGAGAGTCAAACTGACGCTCATCTTGAGATAGCAGGCCGAATGGTTCCTGTTTCATGGACAGACCAATCAGGTTTGCTGAAAAAGGTCAATTATTCCGTTCCTAACCTTGCCCAGTGCAAAAACTGCCATGAGCTTTCGGGAAAGCTGAGTCCAATTGGACCAAGTGCTAGGCAGTTGAACAGAGGCTATGACTATCATACAGGATTTATCAATCAATTGGATTATTGGGAAAAGAATGGATTACTAAAAGGTCTGCCAGCCTTAGCAAATAGACCACAATTACCCGTTTGGAATGACCCTAAGACTGGAACGCTCGCGGAGAGATCGAGAGCTTGGCTAGAGATCAATTGTGCGCATTGCCATAGGGAAGAAGGGCCAGCAAAGAATACAGGTCTTTATCTCACATATGCCGAGCGTGATCCTTACAAATTAGGAATCAATAAACCTCCTGTCGCGGCGGGTAGAGGTTCGGGTGGATTGAAATATGCCATCGTTCCTGGCCAGCCAGAATCCTCCATATTGCTCCATAGAATCAATTCTCTAGATCCAGGAGTAATGATGCCAGAGCTAGGTAGGAAGATGCGACAAGATGAAAGTGTTGAGCTCATTAGAGAGTGGATTTCCTCGATGAATTAGCTAATTACACTGAGCATTATGCTTAGAATGCCCTAGTCACTTTGAACCATTATTTAGTTTAGGTAGTTTCGAAGAATAATTAGAAAATGAAATTTTATGAATGATATAATTCATGCGCCTTGGCCATGGTATGTTGCAGGACCAATGATCACAATGATCATGGTGCTAATGCTCTTCCTTGGGAGAAAATTTGGAGTGTCATCCACTTTGAAAACCATATGCTCCATTGGAGGAGCGGGTAAAATTGGTGATTACTTTAATGTGGATTGGAAGTCCACTTCTTGGAATTTAATTTTTGTACTAGGAGCTCTGTTAGGTGGTTTTATTGCTGCCAATTTTATGGCACCCGAACAAGCTATCGACCTGAGCGAAGGTACCATATTAGCTTTGCAAGACTTAGGTATAGCCAATCCAGGAGCAGATTTTCTGCCCAACACTATTTTCAGTTGGGAGAACTTGTTTACCACCCAAGGTTTGATCTTTATGGTTCTTGGTGGGTTCCTAGTTGGTTTCGGTACGAGATACGCCGAAGGCTGTACTTCCGGTCATGCCATCTCGGGCCTAAGTGATCTTCAGTGGCCTTCTTTGGTTGCGGTGATTGGTTTCTTTATTGGCGGCTTGGCTGTCACTCACTTTTTAATACCGATCATACTATGAAGGGTTTAAGAATACTTATTGCAGGAACGATTTTCGGAATTGTACTGACCAAGGCGGAAGTGGTTTCTTGGTTTAGAATCTATGAAATGTTTCGCTTCGAATCGTTTCATATGTATGGTGTGATTGGATCTGCAGTTGTTTTGGGAGTGATTGCAATCCAAATCATTAAGCGATTCAACCTGAAGGACTTTGAGGGGAATCCAATAGTCATTCCTGAAAAGACTAAAGTGTTTTGGCCACCACTTATCGGAGGAACAATTTTCGGATTGGGATGGGCACTCACAGGCGCTTGTCCTGGGCCTATTTATATCATTATGGGAAATGGCTATACTGTGTTCATTGCAGTGTTCATCTCGGCTATATTGGGCACATTCGCTTACGGACTAGTAAAGGATAAGCTGCCTCAGAAATAGGTTAACTCTCAATGCGGCTTTGAAAGTCCCGATGCTCTCATCGATTAAATTCATTTTAAAACTCAAACCTCTTTGGCTCTGCCCAGGGTTTTTTGATACTAAGTCCTCAAACGGTTTTGTTATCTTTCTAACCTTAACTCAAAAATGATATGAATTACGCCCAAGGAATGTTACGCGAAGATGCCCTCAAAGGGAAGACAATATTGGTGACAGGTGGAGGAACCGGTCTGGGAAAGTCGATGGGAACCTATTTTTCCAAACTTGGAGCCAATTTAGTGATTACCAGTAGAAGGCTCGAAGTACTAGAAGAAACTGCTAAGGAAATTTCAGATGCTACCGGAAATGAGGTGTTAGCACTGGCATGTGATGTGCGAGAGTATGATCAAGTAGAGAGCGTTATTGCTGAGACCAAAGCCAAGTTCGGGCAAGTCGATGTGTTGCTCAACAACGCTGCTGGAAACTTTATAAGCCCGACTGAACGATTATCCCATCGTGCGTTTGATACTGTGGTGGATATCGTCTTGAAAGGCTCTTACAACTTTACGCTAGCATTAGGAAAGGATTGGATAGCGAACAAGCACCCAGGTAACATTCTAAGCATCGTCACTACTTACGCATGGACAGGTTCTGGTTACGTTGTTCCATCGGCTTGTGCCAAAGCGGGTGTGTTGGCCATGACTAGATCTTTAGCAGTAGAATGGGCTCAATATGGGATTAGGGCCAATGCAATTGCTCCAGGCCCATTTCCGACTAAAGGAGCATGGGATCGCCTCTTACCGGCGGGGTTGAAGAGCAAGTTTGATCCTGCAAAGAAAGTCCCTGTAGGGCGAGTAGGAGATCACCAAGAGTTGGCCAACCTCGCAGCATATTTAGTCTCTGATTTCTCTGCCTATGTCAATGGAGAGGTCATTACCATTGATGGAGGTGAATGGCTCAAAGGAGCGGGAGAATTCAATCAGCTAGATCAAGTACCAGAGGAGCTTTGGGATGCTATGGAAATGTCTCGCAAAGGGGGCTCTAAACTCAAAATGATGTGGGCTTATATGAATGGTATTCGTAAGATGCGACGCAAGTAACTATTGTTACGTTGGCTTATTTCCCAACATCGTACTATTGCCTATGATTAAATTTCTAAAGGCTGATAGCACTTTCAGGTTTGCATTGATACTGAGTTTCACCTTGGGCTTGGCTCCATTTCTACCAGAGCCTCACTTATGGGGGAAAATCAAATGGCTAATAGGAGGTGGAGTAGGGATGTCCATTGCGGATTATTTTGATTTTGTATTTCACGGATCACCATGGGTTCTGTTAGTAGCCTCTTTTGTAGCTAAAAAAGTTAGGAAGTAGTTTACTATCTCTTATTTTTTTGGATAGTAGTTACCTAGGATTTGGTATTTTACGTTGAAAACCAACCTCTTTCTACTGTGAAAAATTTTCTTCTTGGTCTTATCGCTGTTATATTTTTAGCTAGTTGCTCAAAGCCACCTAGGGAAGAAGCTCAGTTATTCTTAGATGATTACACAGCTGCGTTTTTAGATCTCTATTACAAGTCAGCCGAGGCTGAGTGGGCTGCCAACACAAAGATTGTGGCTAGTGACACTAGCAATGCTTTCAACGTTCAACAAGCCAATGAAGCTTTTGCTCAATTCACAGGAAGTGTGGCTAACATTTCCTCGATAAAATCATTTCTTGAAAAAAGATCAGAGTTAGAGCCTATTCAAATAAAGCAATTGGAAACGATGCTCTATGCTGCCGCAAATAATCCCGGAACGATTCCAGAGATAGTTTCAGCTCGAATCAAGGCCGAGGCTGCACAAAATGAATTACTCTTTGGTTATGATTTTCAAATTGATGGACAATCGGTCACTACCAATGACTTGGATGAAATACTGAGTAAAAGCGTGGATTTAGCTGAAAGGCAAACTGCTTGGGAAACTAGCAAAGGAGTGGGGTTGGACTTAAGAGAAGGTCTTACCGAGCTTAAGTCTTTGAGAAATGGGACTGTTAGCGCATTGGGCTTTGATGATTTTTTTGCTTACCAAGTATCTGACTATGGTATGACTACAGATGAGATGATTCAAACATGTGATCAGTTGGTTTCAGATATTTGGCCACTTTATAGAGAATTACATACCTACGCGAGATATGAACTGGCGGAGAAATTTGAAAAGGATGTTCCAGAGATGTTGCCTGCGCATTGGTTGACTAATAGATGGGGACAAGACTGGTCGGCTATGATAGATGTTGAAGGATTAGATCTTGATGGGGTTTTGGAAGCGAAAGGTTCGCAATGGCTCATAGAACAGTCAGAAAGATTTTATATCAGTCTAGGTTTCGATCCATTACCAAATAGTTTTTACGAATTGAGCAGTTTGTATCCGCTTCCCGAAGATGCCAACTACAAAAAGAATAATCATGCTTCTGCATGGCATCTTGATTTGAAAAATGATCTAAGAAGTTTGATGAGTGTTAAGCCAAATTCAGAATGGTATGAAACTACACATCATGAGCTTGGTCATATTTATTACTACATGGAATATACAAACCCACAGGTGCCTCCATTGTTGAGAGGAGGAGCTAATCGTGCTTTTCATGAGGCTGTTGGAAGTATGATGGGTTTGGCAGCTATGCAAGAACCTTTCCTTGACGGAGTTGGCTTAATTGATGGTTCGATAGAGACAGATGAAACGCAGACATTGCTAAAAGAGGCGCTGAATTATGTGGTCTTTATTCCATGGTCTGCAGGAGTGATGACCCACTTCGAAAAAGAACTGTATAGTACAGGAATGACCAAAGAAGAGTACAATAAAAGCTGGTGGGGTTTGAAAGCTAAATATCAAGGAATTGTTCCTCCTACAGAGCGAGGTGGAGATTTTTGTGATGCAGCTTCTAAAACGCATATCAACAATGACGCAGCGCAGTACTATGATTATGCGCTTTCTTTTGCATTGTTATTCCAATTACATGACCACATTGCCACTAATATCTTAGAACAAGATCCTCGGGCTACAAATTACTATGGTAATAAAGATATCGGTCAATTTCTTCACGAAATCCTCTCAGTAGGAGCGACAAAAGATTGGAGAGAGTTATTGAAAGAGACAACAGGAGAGGGTATTAATGCCAAAGCGATGTTGAACTACTTTTCACCTTTGATGGAATATTTGCAAGCTCAAAACGAGGGAAGAGCACATACTTTACCAGAAAACATTTAGTCTAGAGGAACCAAATGAGTGATTTGAAGTTATATAACCAAATCGATTTTATGAAACATCCATATTTCTTAGCCCTTATTTTTCCATTATTGATGATTTCATGTGAGGATCCTATCTTTTCTGGTGACGATGACTCTAATTCCAATAATTTTTCGAGAACTGAAGTCATATATTTTCCGTGCAATAAGTTTAATGGCTCAGATGAATGGGTTTATTGCACACCTGTAGAGCTTGACGTTTCTAAACTGGGTGATTTTGTAAGTGCAGAGATGAGTTACATTATGGCGACTACTAGGGGCAGTAGTAAAATGATAGCTGAGCTATATAATCTCGATGATGAGTCAAGTGTGTATCTTAGTCAGGTGACTTATGAAGTTGGTCTAAGCGTAGTTTTAAAACAAAAAAGTGGGGATTTTTTGGAACATTTACCAAAAGAGGCGAAGACATTTGTCATCCGCTTTCGTAATTCAGAAAATGGACCAGATGGATATATTAATGATTATTCTAGTTTGATACTTACGTATAAATAGCATATTGAAAATGTTGATTAATAAAAGTTAATTAGCGTTCATTATTGTTTGGAATGAAGCGAATTTACTCACTGAGCCAACTTTCTTGAATCTTCAATTGCTCTGAGCTGGGTGAGGCCAAGAATTCGAGGAAATGTTTTTCGATGGTTTCCACTTTGATGGCTTTCGCCTTGAGTTTTTTGGACTTCATCTTTCCTTTTTTCTCCCTATCAACTAATACTGTTATTTTATCCCCTACTTCAGTATTCTCTTTCACATCATTCATCAGTGTGGATGCAGTTTTCAAATTGAATTCTTTACCGTTAATTTCTAGTATAATGTCATCTACTTGAAATCCAAGGTCTTTGCCAAATGAATTAAGATTAGAAATATCATCTACTATCAATTGGCGATCTTCGTTTAAGCCAAGACCAAATCTTCCCAATGTAGTTTTCATGGCCGGTTTTTCAGCTGCATATTCAATGCCCGCCCAAGCCAATACTTCAGACAAAGGCAAAGGTTCATTACCTGCCACATAAGTTTCCAGGAAGGCTCCTATCTCAGGACTCGTCAGATCTGTAATTACATTGAAGAGTTCATCATCATCAAATGATGCGTCCTTACCATACTTTTGAGCCAACTCCTTCATTAGCCATTGTAGATTTTTTTTACACTCAGAATACTTCGTGATATAGAGATCCAAACACATCCCTATTAGCGCTCCTTTGGAATATACATTCCCATACATGTCTTCATATGCTGGATCCAGTATGCGTTCGCTCATGGTTGTAAACGAGACATTTGGATAATTTTCAGCTGATTTTACTTTGTCGATTATCTCCTTTAGGAACTGATCTCTGTCATACAACCCGTACTTCGCCTGTACGTGCATCGAACTATATTCTGTAACACCTTCATACAGCCACAAATGCTTTGACATTTGAGGGTTGATGTAATCGAATTCACCAATCTCCTTTGAATGAATATTCAAAGGCGTAACGATATGCAGAAACTCATGTGCCGCTACGTCTCTTACTTTTTGAGCGATGCGATCAGAATTCCTTTCACCAAGAGAGTATACTGATGAATAGGAATGCTCTAGCGCTCCAGTAGCGCCTGATAGTGGATAGTAATCGTATAAATAGATTAAATATGCATACCGATCAACCGGTAATTCTCCACCCAAATACTTGTTTTGAGCAATCATCAAATCATAGATATTCTCCATGACATCTTCGGAGGATAATTTCTTATTTGGAGAGAATACCGAAACGATTATTTCTGCATTCGCAATTCGGCGAGTAATTGTATCGGGTATGGAGTACATGATTGGTCCATCCGCTAGGAAGTTATAGTCTGCGGCATAGAATATGTCTTGGTTTGGCGACTTAGCTTCCTTTCTTAACGCTGTTGCGCCGAAGAGCTTTTCAGTGTGAGTAATTGAGAGTTCGTATGGCACGGACTTGTATCCATCCAAATAGCCAATGAAGCCAAATGTATTAATCATGAAAAGGGAATCCTTGGCGTTAATGCCAGTACCCCCCGGCTCAAAAACGAAATTGTCTTTTTTGGATTCATAGTTTTTACATCTATCCCAAGTGTCATCTACTAAATAGGTGATTTTGTGCAAACGTCCTTCGTTTGCGATCGCCCATCTGTTGGTAGACTTTTTGGCAAACCCTAATTCGATACCGTCGATATCAAATGCTTTGAAGTCAGACACAAACCTTCCAAAATCGGAAATGCTGTATGTGCCTGGGACAATCTTTGGCATGTGGTACTCCACAGTGTCAGCTTGGGTCTTTGGAGGAAATACTATCACGGGTAGTTTGTCATCATTGGCAGCTGACAAGTCAATCGACACTTGATACTTCTGCGATTGGCTGAAAGCTAAGCTTGCACTTAAGAATGCGAATAGAATGAATGTGTATTTTTTCATGGAATTCTAAAATTAATGGTTTGTCTACAATAGCATCTATTACTCTTTTCCTCAAGGGTTGTGTCAAATGATAAGCGGCAACTGAAGTGATTTATTTTCCTTATTCTTGTGAAAAGACTTTAATGCTCTTAGGTTACCTTAATCGTGTGAAGAAGAATGAATCGCGAATCTATTACGTAGGTACGGCTCATGTTATTCTTTTTATCATTTTTTTAATTCTTATTCAATTTGATTCCCGGCAGGTATTAGGAATTAACACTTGGATCAAGCCCGCCAAATTTGCAATCGCCAATGCCATATTTCTTTGGACGATTGGAGGTTATTTGATGGTAACCGCCAGCGGTAAATTTCGAAATGTGTTAAGCTGGGGGTTTGTGATTTGCATAACAATAGAGATGCTTCTAATTGGTTTTCAAGGCTGTAGAGCTAATACTTCTCATTTTAACTTTTCTTCGATTTTTGATGGAGCGCTATATGGAGTGATGGGTATTGCAATCTATTTTAACACTTTGTTTGTCTTGTTGCTTTTCGGCCAGTTTTTATTTCAAAAAAGTAAAATACAGATAAGCATCAACTTGTGGGTGGCTATGGTTTCCGGTTTGTTACTATGCCTTTTTGGTGGATATTTTGGACAGGCATTAGTTGATAATCACGCACATACTGTTGGCTCAAATGATGGAAGCCCTGGCATATTCTTTTTCAATTGGAGTACTACAAACGGGGATCTTCGGGTGGCGCATTTTTCTGCCTTACATGGTCTTCAGATTATTCCTTTAACTGCTTTGGTTATTGGCAGACTTTTCAAAGACAAGGTATCAAGCATGCTTACCATATTGGTTGCTTTGGTGTATTTGGCGATTGTGATTTTTATCTGGCTTCAGGCTAGATCAGGAGAACCCTTTATTAGCTTCTAAGCCTCCTATTTCTTTCTATATTTGCGGTCGATTAAAAAATGCTATGAACAACGATCAATTCAATCGCTTTACAATCACCGCAGCACTTCCATATGCCAATGGTCCCGTTCATATTGGGCACTTAGCAGGAGTATACGTGCCAGCGGATATTTATGCCAGATTTCTTAGACTTACGGGTAAGGATGTGGCATTTATCTGTGGTTCTGATGAGCACGGTGTGGCGATTACGCTGAGAGCTAGAAAAGAGGGAGTGACTCCTCAGCAAATCGTGGATAAGTACCACAATCAAATCAAAGACTCGTTTGAGAAATTCGGGATTAGCTTCAATACTTACTCCCGTACAAGCTCCAAAACGCATCACGAAACGGCCTCAGATTTTTTTAAGAAGCTGTATGAAAATGGCAAGTTCAAAGATCAAGCGTCAGAGCAATTTAACGACCCTACCGAAAAGCAATGCTTAGCTGATAGCTACATCAAGGGAACTTGCCCTACTTGCAGTTTTCCAGAGGCATATGGCGATCAATGTGAGAGTTGCGGGTCTACTTTGAGTCCTTCAGAATTAATTAATCCAAAGTCGATGCTTAGCGGAGAGTCGCCAATCATGAAAGAGACCAGACACTGGTACTTTCCACTAGATCAATACGAAGAGTGGTTGCGACAATGGATATTGGAAGATCATAAAGAATGGAAGGTAAATGTCTCGGGTCAGTGTAAGAGTTGGTTAGACAATGGTTTGAGACCAAGACCTATGACCCGCGATTTGGATTGGGGAATTCCCGTGCCAGTAGAAGGAGCAGAGGGTAAGGTGCTTTATGTTTGGTTTGATGCTCCAATAGGCTATATCTCAGCCACCAAGGATTGGGCGCAAGAGAATGGGAAGAATTGGGAAGATTACTGGAAGAAGGATGATACTAAGCTTGTTCACTTTATCGGCAAGGACAACATCGTTTTTCATTGTGTGATATTTCCGGCTTTGCTCAAAGCTGATGGAGACTACATTCTACCTGACAATGTTCCTGCGAATGAGTTTCTAAACCTTGAAACCAATAAAATATCGACTTCTCGAAACTGGGCTGTTTGGCTTCACGAATATTTGGATGAATTCCCTGATAAGCAGGATGTGCTTCGATATGTATTGACTGCAAATGCCCCAGAAACCAAGGATAATGATTTTACTTGGAAGGATTTCCAGACTAGAAACAATAGTGAGTTGGTAGCTATTTTTGGTAATTTCATCAATAGAGCTGTTGTCTTGACTCATAAGTTTTATGAAGGAAAAATTCCAGCTCGGAATGAGTTGTCTCTGAGAGATGAAGAAGTGATTGCTGCCATTGAGACCTATCCAGGGAAAATAGAGCAAGCTCTGGAGCAATTCAAATTCAGGGAGGCGTCTACGCATTTGATGGATCTTGCCCGTGAAGGAAATAAATACTTGGCAGATACTGAGCCTTGGAAGCTATTTAAAACTGACCCAAATAGCGTTGCTACTATTATGAATATCGCTTTGCAATTAGCCGGTAGCTTGGCTATTCTTTCTGAGCCATTTCTGCCTTTTACTTCTGTTAAGCTGAGAGAGATGCTCAATCAAAAGGAGGTAGCATGGGCTGCAGCTGGAGGAATTGATTTATTAGAAGATGGTTCTCAAATACAAGAGGCTAAGTTGTTGTTTGAAAAAATTGAAGATGATACAGTGGATGCACAAGTGAAAAAACTGATGGATACAAAAAAAGAAAACGAAGCTGCAGCAGAAGAAGTAAAAGTTCAACCTTCAAAAGATCCTGTGAACTTTGATGAATTCATGAAAATGGATTTGAGAGTAGGGGAGATCAAAACTGCAGAGAAGGTAGAGAAGTCCAACAAGTTGCTGAAATTCTCAGTGGATACTGGACTAGATGTTCGCACCATAGTAAGTGGTGTAGCCAAGCATTTCACAGCAGAGGAAATGGTAGGGAAGAAAGTAGTTGTGATGTCCAATCTTGCTCCACGCATGATCATGGGAATCGAATCTCAGGGAATGCTTCTTTTTGCTGAGAACGCTGACGGTTCACTCAAAGCAGTGAGTCCAGGGAATGATGCTGAAAATGGTGCTGGGATTGCCTAATTGATCAATTGTATTTTCCTTGACTTGCTATTGCGGCTTTGATATGAGCCAAGTGATGATTGCAGTGCCAAGCGTACGATCCAATCGTTTCGTTGAGACTGAATATCGTTCCATGCTCTGGATGAGCAAATGTTCTCTCCAAATCTGAAGAGGTTAGGTTTTTAAGAATGATTATCCATTTGTGATGGATTCCCTCTAGCAGCATTAGGGCATTGCTAAGATCTGTCTCTAGATCATCTGGTAGTTCAGCCCAAGCTACTTCATCGTAAGGTTTGATCTTAGGTTGGTCTTCTGTTAGTGCCAGTTTGAAACGAATAATACTATTGAGGTGACTATCACAGCAGTGATGAACAAGCTGTGTAATCGTCCATCCTTTTGGTCTATAACTCCATCTTTGCTGATCTATTGAGATATTAGAGATAGCTTCTCGAACGCTTGCGGGAAAAGCAGAAATATCATCTGTCCAATTTTGAATGTGTTGATTCTCAATACTATCTGGCGCGGTGAATTCTCCAATCGGATAACGCAAAGAATATTCAGGGCTAAGGCTCATGCTCAATTCCATGTTGAAGTTAATTAATTCTTAAATTTATGTAAATGAGCTGTATTCATTATCGCTCAGAAGCCCGAGAGATAGCATTGTCGCAAGATTGTTATCAATAACACCGCAAAACTGGAAGAGCCCTAATGCAATCATCAAATGATTAGCAAAGACTCAATGAGTGTAAACGTCAGTTGTTTTTTGATTAATTTTAGGAGAATAGTGTAATTTGATGATAAAAATTACGCGTTAACATAAAATGAAGCCAACCATTATGAGATCGTCCTACCTAATTCCTTTTGTTTTAGTTTTAATTATTTCTTCTTGCGATAAACAAGAGATTCCACTCGTTACCACAGTGTCTGGAGAGATAAGTAACCCCGAGGGTGAAATTATAACCTTTAGAGTTGAGGACTCAACGATAACCGATACATTGGATCAGAATAATAGATTTACTACAATCCTACCAATTACAGAGGCGGGGGATGTGCGTTTTGGCCATGGTGATGAAATAGCCATGATATATCTAAGACCAGGAGTTAACCTCAGTCTGACACTCAATCCTGAAATGTTTGATGAAACGTTAAAATTTACTGGGGACTTAGCGGATGTTAATAATTATAAAGCCGCTATTGTCCTTTTGGAGGATTCATTAATAGGAGGCCGTGAACTATTCAGTTTATCAGAATCACTTTTCTTGAAGACCCTTGATTCTATAACTGCAATCAAGTTAAACTTACTAATGAAATTGGCAGTTCAAGACGAGGAGTTCAAATCAAAAACAATTGGCAATTCTAAGTGGGAACTGGGAAGCTCTAAACTACAATACGAATCATATCACAAATATGCTTTGGGTCTGGATTCATTCTCCGTTTCTAACGATTTCTATTCTTTTCAAGAAATGCTAGATATTTCGGATAGTTCGAATCTTACTTATCCAGCATTTAAGGGGTACGTAAATGGGGCTGTAGATTCGAGGACAATCGAATTGAAGAGTTCAACTGGTATTGATGATTACGCTATCAATTATGTAAATGCACTCAATGAACTCGTAACGATAAAATCCCTCAAAGCTGATATGCTTTTTTCTTTGATCAAATATCGTTACTTATCCATTAGCGATCAGATGAGAGATGAAGTAGTAAGTGATTTCAAATCATTGAGTAATGACCCAGAAAAGAATGATGAAGTCGACGAGATAGTTAATCAGTTTGCCAAAATCAATAAAGGCGAACCAGCTCCTGATTTTGCCTTTGCGAATATTGAAGGAGATACTTTATCTATGGCTGACTTTGCAGATATGGTTGTCTATATCGATGTTTGGGCAACATGGTGTGGGCCATGTATCGCTGAGCATCCAGCAATGGAAAAACTGCAACAACGCTTCAAAAATTCTCCTGTTGCATTTATTGCTGTGAGTACAGATAGCTCTCCTGTACCTTGGAAGAAGATGGTAGAAGAGCGCAAACTTGGAGGAATTCATCTTTATGCGCCCGGCGCATGGAAGTCTAAGATCAACGAAGATTATGTGATCAACTCCATCCCGAGGTTTATTTTAATAGACAAAGAAGGGAAGATTGTAGATGCTAATGCAGCTAGACCTTCCGGAGATATTGGCGATCAGATAGATGAGTTATTAAAGGCGGGTTAAAGATTGTCTAACTCCATCTGGTAGTCGTACTGCAAGTCCTCATTTAGGGCTAGCATGGATTTTCTCATCAATGCTATTTGTCTGTCATAAAGATTCATCAATGAAGTACTTCGAGTAATGCTTGGTGACATTGATTTCATCTTTCTACAATAATAGAGGAGGAGCTCTACTTCCACTTGCTTGTCCTGTGTGTAGCGGATGAATTTCTTCGTGATTCTCAGGATTTTACGTAGGCTTTTCGCAATGAAGTAAAAACTACTCGTATTGATAGCACTATACATTCCATCAATCTCGTCCTGTACTGAGGTGATATAAGCGTCTCTATCAGATGCTTCGTAGAGCAAATAGGTAAGTAGCTCCTTATTCTCTTTTTTGAACTTAGAGAGCCTCAGACAAAGCGCTACCAATTCTTCTGGTGACTTATCTTTTAACTCTCGCTTGATTTCAGTGACAGTGGCAGCTTTCATTTCCTAACAACCACTTCTTGATTATTGAAGCAGACCACATCATCTTTTTTGACCTTACGCCTGATGCGCAGCTCTATCTCTTCATTCACTTTCACATCTTCATTCAAGATAAACTGCTTGGCTTCTCCACCTGAGCCTACCCAGCTCATCACTTTCAATAGATCATTAAGTTGGATGTAGTCTTCATCGGGTTTTAATTTGAATTCTTCCATTTCAAGTTTTTCTGTGAATTTAGATAAAAGAGGAGATTCCTATCGGTTGTATTTTATTTGAATAATACCAACCTACAAAAAACACGAAAGCCCGCATCCAAAGGAGGCGGGCTTTCAAAATGTTTTGCTTAAGCAATGATTACATCATTCCGCCCATGCCACCCATTCCGCCTGGCATTCCACCTGGCATTCCTCCGGCACCTTCTTCTTCTGGCGCGTCAGCGATCACACACTCGGTAGTCAATAGGAGGGCAGCAATAGATGCAGCATTCTCCAAAGCCAAACGAGTCACTTTAGTTGGGTCAATGATACCAGCTTTGAACATATTCACATATTCGCCAGTCGCAGCATTGAATCCGTAATCATCTTTCCCAGCTTTCACTGCATTGACAACTACAGAAGCTTCACCTCCAGCATTCTCAACGATTGTTCTAAGTGGAGATTGAATCGCATTATAAATGATCTTTACACCTGTAGTTTGGTCGATGTTCTCTAGCTCAAGACCTTCGAGTGCACTAAGTGCTCTGATCAAAGCAACTCCACCACCAGCTACGATACCTTCTTGTACTGCAGCTCTCGTTGCATGAAGTGCATCATCTACTCTATCTTTCTTCTCTTTCATTTCTACTTCAGTAGCAGCACCTATGTAAAGGATAGCTACTCCACCAGAAATCTTCGCCAATCTCTCTTGAAGCTTTTCTTTGTCGTAATCTGAAGTTGTGTTTTCAATTTGAGACTTGATTTGATTAACTCGTGCGATGATATCTTCCTTTTTACCAGCACCATTTACGATGATAGTATTGTCTTTATCAATAGTGATTTTATCGGCAGTACCTAAGTAGTCAAGTGTTGCATTCTCTAGTTTGTAACCTCTTTCTTCAGAGATCAAAGTTCCACCAGTTAATACAGCGATATCTTCAAGCATTGCTTTTCTTCTATCACCAAAACCTGGAGCTTTCACTGCAGCGATTTTCAGTGATCCTCTTATTTTGTTCACCACCAAAGTAGCAAGGGCTTCACCTTCTACATCTTCAGCAATGATCAATAAAGGACGACCACTTTGAGCAGTAGCTTCCAAAATAGGAAGAAGCTCTTTCATGTTCGAAACTTTCTTGTCGTAGATCAAGATGTAAGGGTTCTCTAACTCAGCTTCCATCTTCTCAGTGTTAGTCACAAAGTATGGTGAAAGGTATCCTCGGTCAAACTGCATTCCTTCTACAGTCTTCACTTCAGTTTCTGTTCCTTTTGCTTCTTCTACCGTGATTACACCGTCTTTACCAACTTTATCCATTGCATCAGCAATCATTTTGCCTATCTCAGCATCATTGTTTGCAGATACAGAAGCTACTTGAGCGATTTCTTCAGAAGTGCTAATAGGCTTTGACTGAGATCTAAGGTTCTCGATTACTTTGGCTACAGCCTTGTCGATTCCTCTTTTCAGATCCATTGGATTTGCTCCAGCTGCTACGTTTTTGATTCCGTGACCGAAGATCGCTTGAGTCAATACAGTGGCAGTAGTAGTTCCGTCACCAGCATCATCTGCAGTTTTAGAAGCCACTTCTTTTACTAGTTGAGCACCCATGTTTTCAATTGGATTTTTCAACTCAATTTCTTTAGCAACAGATACACCATCTTTAGTGACAGTCGGAGCTCCGAATTTCTTGTCAAGAATAACAATACTACCCTTACGTCCCAGAGTTACATTCACAGCTATAGCTAGGATATCCACACCTTTTATGAAGTTGTCACTAGCA
>CAYGPP010000018.1:0-47317 GCA_964351885.1 uncultured Marinoscillum sp. | reverse complement strand
TCTGTGGTCAATCCAAGCAAATTGAAGCCGCTAAGGATTACGAATATGCCTTAATAGATTACAGGAACAATCATTATAAGAGCGCTCAGCAGCATCTCTACAACTCGATATCAAAATACCCAACAGACAAAGCTTACTACCTGCAGGGGATGATATTCCAAGCAATGGATAAAAATTTGAGGGCAGTTGCAGCTTTTGAAGCAGTACTTTCTTTGAATCCTGAGTACTTGGAGGCCAAATTTCAGAAAGCACTGATTTACTTAAAGTATGGTGATGCAGATAAAGCTGTTGAAGATTTGACAGGTTTAATTGACTATCAAGGTACGATCGCTACTCAAGGAATTTTTTATCAATTGGATAATCAAGGGAGCTCGCAAAATAGGATCATGACCGTTTCTGGTATGCGAGCTAACTACTACCTCTATCGCGGTAAAGGATATATGAAACTGAGGAAATATGATCTAGCGCTTGAAGATTTTGATAAATCATTATCTCTGGAGAATTTGGCGGAGACTTTAGTAAGTCGAGCGCTGGTCTACGTTGCGCTTAACGAACAAGATAAAGCTAAGAACGATTTGCTAGAGGCAATAGCCATCTCACCGAGTGATGAATTAGCGTGGTACAATCTAGCCTTGAACGACCCAAATATTATGGTTCCTTCTGAGTTTCTTGAGGCAGAGGGTTTTGCACCAATTATTAGTTTGCTGGCATCTAGAGCTTTAGAGAAGGAGGATTATGGCTTGGCACTGAAATATTTCGAGCAGAGTATTCAGCAAGACTCTACAGACGCACTTACGCTTATTAATCGGGGTAGGATTTTCATCAAAGTAGGTCAGTACGATTTAGCAAGAAGGGATTTTGTGAATGCCAGGGAGTTAGATTATTCTCGAGCCGAGTGCTGGTACTTGATAGCGAATACCTATTTCTATGAGCGCAATTTTGAGCGTGCTCTGGCATATTATGATCAGTATTTGGCTTTCGACTATTCTAGTGGGATGGTTTGGTACAATGCTGCAGTCTGCCATTTGGAATTGGATCAGGAGGATGATGCATGCCACTACCTAAAGCGCGCTAGTGACAATGGAATGGAGCGAGCAGATTTATTGATCACCGAGTATTGTGAATAGTATTGATACTATCAATCCGATTGGCTCAATCGTAATTCGTCAGCAACCTTTGGTAACCCTATAGAAGAAGTCTCTTCAAAACACTTGAATTTTGATAGGTTAGGAATATCGGGGATATGGGGGGCCACAATATATTTTGGGATATCCGGTCTGGTATAGTTCAACAAACTAGCCGCTGGGTACACAGCCAATGAAGTACCAACTATCATAAATATGTCCGCCTGTCTGGTGATTTCGATTGCGACATCCATCATGGGTACCATCTCACCAAACCAAACGATGTGAGGTCTTAATTGACTTCCCTTTTCACAGCGATCCCCAAGATTCATCTCCCAATCATCCATTTGGTAAATAAGCTTTTCATCAAACGTGCTTCGAGCTTTGAAGAGTTCACCATGGAGGTGAATAACTTTAGAGCTGCCTGCTCGCTCATGCAGGTCGTCTACATTTTGAGTGATAATGGTCACCTCAAAGTCTTTTTCTAATTCAGCCAATGTCAGGTGTCCTAAGTTTGGTCTTGCCTCTAAGGCTTGCTTACGCCTTTTGTTGTAAAAGTCGAGCACCAATATAGGGTCGGCTGACCAGCCTTGCGGAGAGGCTACCTCCATTACATCGTGTCCTTCCCAAAGACCGTTGGAATCTCGAAACGTACGAATGCCACTTTCTGCGCTGATACCAGCTCCAGTGAGGATTACAATTTGTTTCATATTTTGATCGTCCGAGTTTGTTTAGGCAGCGAATTATTTCGATAAATTAATGATAATATTGCAGTATAAAATGAGGGTGTTCTATGCATATTATCCTACTTCTTATATTTTTCTTTTTTCCAATACAGGACTTTCAATGGGCCAGCTTTGAAATGACTAAGCGCACTACTAAAAGTGGTGTAATGACCCGCGCTGATGCCAGAGTCTACTATAAATCGACTGGTGAGATCGTGACTTATTTCCAAAGCCCATTGGAGATGTATATTTTGAACAATACATTAGGTGAGTATCAGATTTATAACCCTTCAGTAAATACCGTCGTGCGCTCTGTAGATAATCGACTTAGTAGCCAAAATACAACATTTACCTATTTCTTACTCGGACTTAGTGGAGATATGGGGTTAGAATCTTCAGGTTTTACATTGAGGGATTCAAAAGTTGAAGATATGATGCTGATTTCCGAATATACGGCTCCTGATGAAATAAAAGACAGATTGAACTACATTGAATTAGTTAGCAATGGGAGCTTTCCTGTTTTTATGGGATATATAAATAGGCAAGGTGAGTACACTAGAAAAATCTATTATTACGACTATGAAATAGTTGGAAATTTTGACTTTCCGAAATCCATAACAGAAATTGATTTTGTGAATGGAGATTCTATTGTATCAAAAACAACATTTTCAGATTTCAGATTTAACGATAAAGAGGATATTGATCTTGTGAATTACAAGGTTCCTGATAATGCCAGTTTGATCAAATGAAATTTAGTTTATATATCCTACTCTTACTATTTATGATGAGTTTAGACGCTCAAAGTCTTGAAAAAAATGCCGTCTTTATCCAAGATGGAATTATGAATCTAGATGAACCTGAGCAGAAGAGGGATGGTTTTCTTTTCGCGTTTTATAAGAATCATATTTCCAAGCAAATATTGAATGACTGTATTTATGACCACTCTTGCTCTCAGTTTAGTCATGATGTTTTTGAGAATTTCGGACTTTTTAAGGGACTTTTTCTAACCGCAGATCGCCTTACAAGGTGCAATAGAGCGGCATTTGCTGAAATGCCATCCTCAAGTATTGATAGTTTGTATAGAGCGATTGACCATTGGGATTTTTATGAAAAGATTAAGTAGCCTTGTTTTCTGGCTGCTTTTCCACTTTGCAGTGGACGCTCAGACTTCCTTTTTGAAGGATATTCAGTTTGCCGAGCATTTGCAGACAATCAATGCCTATCAAGAGACCATCTTATTTTTAGATGGTATTAGCTTAGAATACCTTTCTGAAGGTCAAGTAGATACTATTTCTTACCATCGGGGTAAAGTTGAGTATCTGAGAAAAAATAGATTTAGCTCGATAACCCATTTTAAAAAAATATCACCGTCAAGTAGTTATTGGAATGCATCCAAGTTCTATTCGGCTATCCAATATGCATACCTTGGTAATTATGAACTTACTAATGAGATGCTTCAATCATCAAAGTCACTTTCTCCGTTGTTTGTCGAATTAAAGAACCTTGAACTTGCTGGCTTGGCGTTACTCTTACGTGATTATGAAGAGTACAGTTCAATCTCTAATGGTTGGGACGACCAGTATTTTCAGCTACAGGACCATAAAGACAATATCAATAAAACTTATCAACGATTGATTACTCGAAAGAAAAAATCTCCTGTTATTGCTGGATTGATGTCAGCGATTGTTCCCGGGTCAGGGAAATTTTATCTTGGGAAAGTTGGTCAGGGAACAATGAGTTTAGTTACTACTGCCATTATGGGTCTTCAATCCTATGAGGGCTACAGGAAAGATGGATTAAAGAGCCCAAACTTCATCTTTTTCGGGAGCTTGTTCTCAGTATTTTATGTCGCTAATATTTGGGGGAGTGTTGTAGGAGTAAGAATAGAACAAGATCAATTTAACCAAACGAATAATGAAACAATTCTACTGCACATGCATATTCCTGTTCGCTTGCTTTTTAAGTGATGGACAAAATTTTGATCACGCAGATTCATTATATGAAGCGGGGGAGTATAGACTAGCGGCAATTTCATATGAACGATTAGCATTCGATCATTCTAGTAATATCGCTTTGCTTAAAAAATCGTATTGTTATAAAGCTTTACAAGAGTTTGGTGAGGCGACCACAGTTCTTAAAAGGATTAGGTTGTCAACACGGGATTCACTATTCAGCATTGTTTCTTATGAGAAAATATTGAATGCATACTTAGATCAAAATTTTCAGGGTAGTTATAACGAAATCTTGAGATACAAGCTTATCACAGGAAGTTCTGATAATGAAATTGTTTTTTTAGAGATTCTGAACTTGATAGCACTGAATGAATGGGAAAAAGCAAAAGTTATCTTGAGTGAAAATAAAATATCCCTGAGCATTACTGAGGATGAAATAGATTACGTTTTCGATAAGAAACTTAAGACCAAAAATCCTGATAAAGCGTATAATCTTTCTATATTCTTACCTGGCGTAGGGCAGATGTATGCCGGATATCCTTTGAAGGGAATTGTCTCTGGTGGTATCCAAACAGTTTTTGCGGGTTTGAGTATATATAGCTTCTATCAAGGCTATTTTTTTTCAGGAAGTCTTACTGGAGTAGCACTATTCTATACCTTTTACTTTGGCGGGGCACGATATGCTCGGAAACTAGCATTGAAACGCAACAAAGAAGTAGCTTTCGAGCTTTCGACCAGGCTACAAGAAATAACCAAATAAACAAAAAAAAAGTCCTTGGATAGACTCCAAAGACTTTTTTGCTATCACAATTTCAATTAATTAAAACATGATATAACCCTTCTTATCAACATAAGCAGAGATATCTTCATTGTTTATAGCCAAAACTATTATATCAATTATCGGGATAATACCGAAGATTCCACAACCTGTGAAAAGGTAACCAGCAATAATTCCTGGAGGTGTTCCTAAATAAACTCTATGAATTGCTATTCCCCCTAAAAACCATCCAAGTGCTACTGCAACCCAAACATTTTTATCGGCTTGTATTTCTTCTGTTCCTAAAGAATTTTGCAATTGAAATTCAGGATTTACTACTACTGATTTTTCAAAAGCTGCTTCAACTTTTGAATCGTCAATGCTGTACTTAGAATTAGAGAGTCCAGCGAATGAGATCATCATTCCTAGACCTAGAACTAGTGTTTTTTTCATGTTGGTTTATTTTGGTTAATTAAACTTGAAGATATGAATTGTTGATTGATTCTTTATTAAAAACAGCATCATTTTTTAGGGAAAGGATCAGAAAATATCTAATGGCAGCTCTGTTTGTTTCTGACTAAGATTTCTTTGATCCAAATCAATAAATCCTATATAAAAAAAAATTCGCTTTGAGCCTATTGAGATTTACTTATTAAAAACATATCGGACGTTTAACCCGAAAGAGCCAAAGTAGAGATCAGTGGTTTGGATAAGTGTAAGTGTAGGGCGCCAATCCAAACTAAATGACACAGGTGCATCACTCAAAGTATATTGTACTCCTAATTCTCCAACAGCGGATATCCATAATGGATTGTCGAGAAGCACAGCCGGGCCCACTCCTGCATACCAATTCATAGGACTCTCACCAAGGGGTTTATATAGAAAATCCCACAATAAGTCAACACCTATCGAACTGTTGCCAAATGAGGCATTAGCATGAATTCTACTGAAATCACTTGTAGCGAAAATCCCATCAATGGCGACATTTCCACCAGTAACGTCACCAAAGCGTATTCCCAACTCTTGGGCAGAACATAGGTAGCTAACCGAGATCGTAAAGAGAAACAAGAGTAATTTTTTCATAATATTTTTTACTGTCTAAGAATTTGAATGTAGGATGTAAATTATGTATTTCTTCAATCACGGGTCAGACCCTTAGGTAATTTATGAGCTAAAACACTTTAACATATCCCACAGATCTTCTGTTTGTTTCTGGCTCAGATTCGTCTGCCCCAAAACAACTCTGATCGCATAAATACCTTTCACTTTGGTATGACTCAAAAAAGCCTTACCAGAACTGTTGATTGATTGTAATCGGCTTTCATTGAGTTGATTGAGTTCTTCGAGACTTTTGGACGGATCGACGTACCTTAAGACTACTACATTGAGTTGGGGAGGTGTGATCAACTCGAAGTTTGGATCTTGTCTTACTTGCTCGGCAAACCAACTTCCATATTCGCAATGTGAACGAATTACTTTTCTAATGCCATCCACTCCGTAAGTGCGAATCACAAACCAAAGCTTGAGGGCTCGAAATCTTCTACCTAATTGGACTCCCCAGTCTCGATAGTCATTCACTTCTCCGTGAGTTTTGGTTTTTAGATATTCGGGAAGGATCTCAAAAGTCTGAATCAGCGCCTGTTTGTCTTTGACGTAGTAGACGCTGCAATCAAAATTCACCATCATCCACTTGTGTGGATTGAAAACAAAACTGTCTGCTAAATCGAGACCTTCTCTTAGCCATTCCAGCTCAGGCAAGATCATTGCATTACCGGCATAGGCTGCATCTACATGAAACCAGACTTTGTGTGCCTGACAGATTTTCCCAATGGCCTCTGTTGGATCAAATGCGAGGGTCCCAGTACTGCCCAAGGCCGAGATGACACAGCAAGGATGAAATCCATTTTGGATATCTTCCACAAGCGCCTCATTTAGCAACTCTGGTCTCATGGCGAGCGATTCATCTACTGGAATCATAACCATATTCTCTAGACCTATTCCTGCGATTTTAACCGCTTTGGCTACTGAAGAATGTGCTTCTGCACTGCAATAGACTCTTAGTTTGTTATGTTCGAACCCTTTTTGATTGATATTGGTAATGCGCTCACGGGCTGAAAGAAGTGCGCAAAGTGTAGCTGTGGACGCGGTATCCTCAATAACTCCATGCCAACCTTTAGGCAAGAACATCATTTCTTTAAGCCACTCCATCATTCTTTCCTCGAGTTCTGCAGCGGCAGGAGAGGTTTCCCATACCATACATTGCGCTCCTATTCCGGCTGTTAGAATTTCTCCAATTATGGAAGGAAAGCTAGAATTTGCTGGGAAGTAAGCGTGAAAGTGTGGATGCTGCCAGTGAGTGATTCCTGGGAGGATAATCTTATCCACATCAGTCATCATGGATTCAAATGACTCGGGGTTAGCTGGGGGATTGGTTGGTAGCTGATTAATAATCTCACCGGGCCGAACCTGTGATTTTACGGGGTATTTTTCTATTCCCTCTAGATAGTCAGCTACCCAATCTACGGCTGCATGAGCGTTTATTCGAAATTCTTCTGGTGTCATTTTCCAATTTGATAAAGAATCAAGTCGGAATTCTCTGCTTTCAAAAAGCCTTTATCAGCTGTAATAATTGGACAGAGGAGGTAATTACTCGTGCCAACAATAATAGCATCAGGAAGCTTTAACCCATCATGTTTCCTTACATTGATGGCGTGTTCTTTGATGATCTCATTAATATTCACAATGATGCATTCTCTCAGAAATGCTCGAATAGTTTGATTTTCTGATTCTTGCAGCCCCTCGAAGCTTAATAATTCGAGTTCAGTTATAAAACTGACATATAATCTCTTTCCGTTTAATAGTTCGGCAATCTCGTGATCACCGTCAAGGAGATAGAGAACTATATTCGTATCGAGTAGTATGTCATTTCCATTCACTTCTCAACTCTTTTTGAATATCGATTGGTGATTGGTTAAGTTTTATTGTGCCACAATATTTAAGCGTGTTGACGCCTTCCTTATTCATCGCCTTAGTAATGTTCTTAGTGCGTGTGGCTTTCGAATCGTTGTTCTTTATTATAACTACCATACTTCAAATTAAATACTATTTCTGAATTACACAGGAATGTAAACCACCTTTTTGGTTTCGAAGAATGGGTCATCAAAGTACTCCTGTATATTGGTAATGCTGTGTGACCTTCCGAGCTCTTTGAGTTCTTCTTTCAGGTCACCTCCTTTTAGCAGTAGATAACCACTACCAGATGTAGGGTGTTCATTTGACACGATCAGCTTGTTGGACCAATTATAAAGCATCTTAGTTCGCGCTACTGCGCGCGAAACGATAAAATCAAATCTGTTTTTGACTTGCTCTGCTCTCTGATGAACAGCCGTTAAATTCTGGAGTCCAATGGCGGCTGAAATTTCCTGCACAACCCTTATTTTCTTCCCAATGCTATCCACTAGTAAGAAGTGACATTCTGGATAAAGAATAGCCAAAGGAATACCCGGAAATCCACCTCCCGTCCCAATATCAAGAATCCTAGATCCATCAGGAAAAGTGGTATGCTTGGCTATAGCCAAACTGTGGAGTACGTGCCGTGTATAGAGTTGGTAAATGTCCTTGCGGGAAATGACATTGATCTTCTCATTCCACTCTCGGTATAAAGGAGCTAGTTGTTTGAACTGCTCTTTTTGTATGTCGGTGAGGTCTGGAAAGTGCTCAAAAACAGATAATACATCTTGAGACATTAGATATGCTTCTTTTTGTCTTTTACCAATTCGTACATGAGTTCGCGAGCTCTATGCAATTGGGCTTTAACCGTACCAAGAGGTGCTTCCAGTTCCGTAGCTATCTCGTCATACGAGAGTTCATCAAAGTATCTGAGTTTGACTAAGCGTTGATATTTAGGAGGGAGTTTGGTCACAAACATTCTGACCAGCTCAATTTTTTGGGTGTTGATCGCTTCCTCATCCGGTGTTCGGTCGTTATCCTCCACATCGATATTGACAGACTCTCCACTGTCATCTGTGAAAGAGCTATTGAGGCTGTAAGTCTCTAGTTTCTTTTTTCTGATAAAGTCAATCGCATTATTAGTGGCGATTCTGAAGAGCCAAGTGGAGAACGTGTAGTCTTTTTTAAACCTTGCCAGATTCTTGAACGCTTTGGCAAATGCCTCAATTGTTAAATCTTCTGCATCATCCACGTTTCTCACCATTTTGAGAATCATGTGATATACAGGCTTCTTGTATCGACTCAGCAAGTCAGCAAATGCTGATTGATCGCCCTCCAAAGTTGCCTTATCTATGAGTTTGAAATCCTGAAGCGCTTTTTCAGAAAATTGCCTTTTTACTTCCATTTAATATTCTTTACTACACTTGCCCTTAGTCCAATCAGGGGCAATATTACTGCATATCCGAGATCTAATAGCAGAAACCATTTCCAATCAAATGAGATGCCAAGTTTTAGGGCTGCATGATACGAAATTACCCCCTTTGACACCATCATTATTCCAAAGATCCAAATGAGCCTTGAAGGATCGATGGATGATTGCAACAAATATAGAAAACTCAGCCAAAGTACTGCATGGGCCAAGACCTTAAAGGAAAGATATACCTGAGTAAACACTGGGTAAAGCTTCCCAACTGAAAGGTGTCTGGTTTTTTGGTTAAAATACTCCCTCCATGTACGTTCAGGCTTGGAATAGGTTAAACTTTTTGGGTGAGTGGTAAGCTTGGTATTGGAAGGTGTGCTGAGTTTCTGCACCAGGAGGTCATCATCACCCCCTGTTATCTGTTCGTAAGGCAGGAAACCTCCAACAGCTTCAAACTTAGATTTGCGATAGGCAATATTGCGACCCACGCCCATATATGCATTGCCTCTGATCGCAGCAGAAGCGTAACTCACGGCCGTTTGGAATGTCTCGTAATTGGTGATTTTGCTAATGAAATGGTTAGCATTTTCATAAGGGCTTATACCTAGTATGAGATCAGTTTGATCATCCATGTGATAGCTGAATTGAGTAATCCAATGAGGTGAAGCTGGAAAACAATCTGCATCTGTGAATAGCAACCATTCATTTTTCGCTTGAGCGATTGCTTGGATTAGTCCATATTTCTTACTGTTCAGATGGCTAGGAACATTTGATGATTCAATGATTCTCAGCATTGGATTGTGGAGAGTATCCAAATATTCACGACTACCATCGGTACTTTGATCCAAAACAATAATGACCTCAAAATCAGGATATGACTGATTGAAAAGATTGGGTATAAGTCTATCTAGATTACTCAATTCATTATGAGCACAAACGATAATGGATATTGGAGTGTCTTGAGTAGTCTTAGACGCAGTTTCACGGAAGCGGAATACAGCCATTATATCGCGAATAAAAAGCAACAAATGAATGAATAGAAATAAGGTGAAAATATGCTCCAAGTTGCTGATAGTTACCACTTCAAATATAGAGGTGTGAATATGGGGATATTCCTTACAACCCAACTATTTTTGCGGCATTTATGAAATTTACGCTAGAGAACACCGATCCGAAATCCAATGCTCGCGCTGGAAAAATAACCACTGATCATGGAGTGATAGAAACACCTATTTTTATGCCCGTGGGTACTGCTGGCACAGTTAAGGCCGTCCATCAGCGTGAATTGAAGGAAGACATCAATGCGGATATCATCCTAGGCAATACCTATCATCTTTATTTGAGACCGGGTTTGGATGTAATCCAAAAAGCAGGTGGACTGCACCAATTCAACGGTTGGGATCGTCCTATTCTTACGGATAGTGGAGGATATCAGGTTTACTCTCTAGGACATAATCGAAAAATAAAGGAAGAGGGAGTTCGCTTTAAGTCACATATTGATGGCTCTTTGCATGATTTTAGTCCTGAGCGTGTGATGGATATCCAGCGTGTAATCGGAGCGGATATCATTATGGCCTTTGATGAATGCACTCCATACCCTTGTGATAAGAAGTATGCGGAAAATTCTATGCATATGACGCATCGTTGGTTGAAGCGGTGCACTGAGCATTTTGATCAGACTTCCCCGATATATGACTACAGTCAAACGCTGTTTCCGATTGTTCAAGGAAGTACCTATCCAGACTTACGTCAGCAGTCTGCTGAGTTTATAGCGGAGCAAGGAAGAGAAGGAAATGCAATTGGTGGACTGTCTGTTGGTGAACCGCATGAAGATATGTACGCCATGACTGATTTGGTTTGTGGAATTCTACCTAAGGACAAGCCTCGCTACTTGATGGGAGTGGGCACACCGGAGAATATCTTGGAGTGCATTGCCATGGGTATTGATATGTTTGATTGTGTGATGCCAACTCGTAATGCTCGTAATGGAATGCTATTCACCAGTGAAGGAATTATCAATATCAAAAATGAGCGTTGGAAGGAAGATTTTTCCCCAATTGATCTCGCTATTGGTGGATATGCGAGCACCAGTTATTCTCGGGCATATCTTCGTCATTTGATTATTAGCAAAGAAATATTAGGTGCTCAAATCTCAAGTATTCACAATTTATCGTTTTATCTGTGGTTAGTAAGAGAAGCCAGACAACAGATAAAAGCAGGTACATTTGCGAGCTGGAAAGAGATAATGGTCAAAAAAGTAACGACTAGACTTTGAAGAAATTAGATTGGTACATTCTTAAAAAGGTATTGAGCACGTTCGTTTTCGTGGTGTTCATGCTTGTGCTAGTCATCTGTGTAATTGACTTTACAGAGAAGAATGATGACTTCATGCAGAACGATGTGAGCGGAGCTCAGATGTTTAAGTATTACCTCACACTTTTTCCTTTTTTTGCCATTCTACTAACACCAATCACGGCCTTTATAGCGACGGTGTTGGTTACTTCTAAGCTAGCCTCCCAAACTGAAATAGTAGCGATGTTGGCCTCTGGGATTAGTTTTCGTAGATTATTGGTTCCATATTTCGTGGCAGCTACTTTGATAGCGACGATGAGTTTTGTCTTCATGAATTATGTGATTCCTGATGCCAATAAATTTAGAATTGGATTTGAATTGAATTACCTCAAAAAACCCTTTTTCTATTCGGATAAGAACATTCATATGAAGATTGGTGATGAAGCCTATATCTATATTCAGCGCTACAATAATCAACGTGACATTGGATATAATGTAACTCTTGAACGGATAGTGGAGGAAGATCTGTTGGAGAAACTGACCGCCAAAAGAATCCATTGGGATACAGCTACTAATAAATGGAGTCTGAAGAACTGGCAGATGCGGCAAGTATTTGATGGGACAGAGGTGATCACTTCAGGGGGTGCGGCGAACGATATCGACACACTGCTACAGCTCACACCTTCAGATTTTCAGAATAAAGATCGATTACAAGAAACACTGACTTTACCAGAACTTAACGCATATATCAATCTGCAGCAAAGCAGAGGAGCAGATGATGTTCAGCTTTACCAGATAGAGAAGTACATCCGCTTCATGCAGCCTTTTGGAGTGATTATACTTTGTATGATTGGGGTGATCGTATCGGCCAAAAAATCTCGAAGGGGTACAGGATTTCAGATTGCATTAGGATTTCTGATAGCGTTTGTTTTTATTATATTTTTCATGCTGGCTAGAGCCATTGCAGAGGCTGGTTCGATGGACCCAATACTTGCCGTGTGGATTCCTAATATCATTTTTACGGCGTTAGGAATGGTTTTGTATAATACTGTACCTCGATGAAATCCGAAACTAGGGATTTCGCCTTCCTTCATTTTTTGGTCCTCATTTGGGGCTTTACAGCCATTCTTGGAATTTTAATTGAATTGCCGTCTGTCGAAATGGTGTTCTTCAGGACGTTACTTGCAGCATTTGGCTTGCTCATCTTGATTCTTGTTCGGGGCAAGAAATTCGCGTTTCACCGAGGATCAGATATTATCCTCTCGTTAGCAACGGGCATTTTGATTGCAGCACACTGGATTCTCTTCTTTTTGGCTGCAAGAATTTCTACCGTCTCAGTGTGCCTGGCAGGAATGGCAACATGTTCACTTTGGACGAGTTTTATGGAGCCGCTTGCTAATGGAGGAAAGATCAAACCATATGAAGTGCTATTGAGCGTTATTGGGTTTGTGGGGATAGTGGTGATTTTCAATGTCGAGTTTGACCATTTCATTGGATTGGTGGTTGCCATGATATCAGCCGCCTTGGCGGCATGGTTTACCGTGATCAATGGTAAACTTACCAAGCGCGAAGATCCGTTTGTGATTACATTCTATGAGATGGTGGGAGCTTGTCTTTCGATTGTTATTTTCCTACCGATATACGTTCGGCTAGATGGGGTTTACGGATTGACACTTTCCCCAACTTTAAGTGATTGGGGATATTTATTGATTTTGTCTCTGGTTTGTACGGTTTATGCCTATTCTTACTCAGTGGAATTGATGAAGCGATTGTCGGCATTCTCTGTGAACCTCACAGTTAATCTAGAGCCTGTTTATGGGATCACTTTGGCGCTGATATTTTTCCCAGATCGCGAGCAAATGAGTCCTGGTTTTTATATGGGCACCGGCATTATTTTGAGTTCTGTATTGATCTATCCAATTCTAAACAGGATCAACAAGCGAAAAGCTTTGGATACAGATAACCTTCGTTAGTTTATTTTACAGTCAAAAAATTACTCTTTCTCGAAGCGCATTAGCGATCATTTCTACACTATTAGTACTACTCGATTTTTTCAGCATGTTTTTGATATGTGTCTTCACGGTATTTGGTGAGATAAATAACGTTTCTCCAATTCGATCAGCCGTCAGACCAAATGACATTTGTTTTAGAATATCAACTTCACGACCTGTGAAATCAAATGTAGAAAGCGACCGAGGTAATTGGATAGTCGGTCGATCATTGTATACACTCATATAACTTGATTCGCTTTCCAAAATAGGGAAGTTGGGCGACTCCTTTGGCAATGAACTGGAAACGTTAATTCGTAAGTGATTCATAGTCGCGTGCTTTATGTTTTATTTACTATTTAACGAGAAGATAATTTTAGCCCAATCGGCTTGGTTCTTAATGTTCAGCTTATTTCTGATGCTCTTTCTGTATCCATCATAAGTGAGCTTACTGATACCAAGAGATTCTGCTATTTCCTCTCTTCTTACACCTTGAGAGATCAAGTTGATGACTTCATTTTCTCTTGGGGATAGTTCATTCTGAAAATTCATTCGCGGTTATTTTGATACCCCCAATTAAGTTACTTGAATTGAAGTGTAAAGAGTTTTTGTCGTGAATGACAGGTACCCTAGCGCGAACGACCGGACTTAATCGACTTTGGTGTGGAGTTCAGCCTTATATTTTCTTGAAACCTTGAGGACGGTTTCATCTTTTAGCAAGACCTTATCAGAATAAGCTGCCTTGAGGTAGTCGATATTGAGAAGGATTGACCTATGGATTTGTATAAATGAGTCCGGCATTTCTTCTTTCAATGAACTGAGCGTATTGCGATCAATTTCTTTTTTTCCTGAGTTGAGATGAAACTCGAGGTAATGATCATCAGTGCTGACATAGATAATTTCAGATAGGTTGATTACCGCTTTGCTATGTAGGGTGATGAATCCATTTTTTTGGTTCTGCTCTTTATTTGATAATACCTCAACAGTCTTGTTTAATTGACTATTTGTTTGTTTTAAGTGCTCATTTCCTTCGAGCATTTTTTTTAACATCAGACCCATAGCTACTGACAGTACTGTCACTTCAAGAAGAAAGCCAGTAATGATTGGATCCGCGGGAAGAAGTGAGATGTCTATCCCGCCAAGTTCTGACGAAATTTGAATAACAATACTCAGAAAGAAAAGAGAATAAGCAATCAGAAACATTCGAGATCTTAACCTGTCAATTTTAGCATAGAATATGGCAGAGAAGACCGTAAATACAACAACTATGAGTGTAAGTGTAAAGTTGACTGGAAATAGAATGCGAGCGTATTCGATAAATCCATCGGGAAATATGATCCAGAAACAAAAGCCCACACTAAAAATTACCAAAATGACATCCATAAAGCTGTGAAATTTTGGGAGATATTTTTTAGTCTGGAAGAAATTTTGGACATATATCACTAATGCAAAAATTGTTAGCTGGGAGCAAAAAGGGAGGAGATGTTTGTTGAACTCAGACATTTCGGGAATAAGTAATTGATAGGTCAATCCTTTGCTTGTGAATAGCCACATGCCAAATGAAAAGACATAAAATGCATAGGATGCGAACGTTTTATGCCTTAGGATAATACCCAATGTAATAGCGAGTAAAATAACGAGGGTTAGAAAGCTAAAGAATACGGAGTATTTTAGATTAGAATTCGTTGAGACTTTTGTGAAATGATCGCTATGATAAATGGTCATTGGGAAACGCATCATACTAAACCTTTTATCCAGTAAAAGGAGGTATTGATTTTCGGAGTTGCCGGACAAGGAAATGGGAAGTATGAAATTTCTAAACTCAACAGGCCGCTGTGAAAAGTTAAAGGAATCTCCCGTTTCTAGAAGAAAATTGACGGTGCTGTCTATTTGGTAGAGTTGAATAAAATCTATTTGAGGGAAGTCAATCTCTATATAATAGAGCTCTTCTTCCGATGATGAATTATTGAGGTCAAATGTTATCCAATAGACATCCTTTGGATAATCCATTCCGGGATTAATCTGCTCATCTAGAGGAATCCAGGAATTGTTTTGGATTCTTTCCCAAGCTTGTGATCCATTCAAGTTGTCAGGTGTGTGATATACTTTCAGATAAGGGTTAATTGTTATTTCCGATTGTAGATCTGATCTAATGGGAGTATTTGAACTAGACTCGCCTTTAGTTGACACTAAAAGAAAAAAAAGAGAAAGAGACCACAATATTCTGATGAATATCGGTCCTTTTAGATTGGTGATCAATTTTAGTAAGTATTAGCTTTTTATTTCTTCACTCCATCTACTAGTGACGTCAATGACTAAAGATAGGAAAGAAAATGTTTGCTTGAAATCAAAGTGAAATTCAAGCAAACATTTTTGCTTAATGATTTATGAATATTTTTACAAATGCGATTCCTTTTTCAGGATTTTCTAAATCAACAAAACGCAATAAATACAATCCATCGACTAACTCACTAGTGTCTAATTCAATAGACCTAGCATTCCCTCTTTGAATCTGAATGGATCGTATTTCTTTACCATCAAGGGTTGTTAGAATAGCCTGAACATTATCTGATCTAAGTTTATCGTATGAGATATTAACCACGTCATTTGCTGGATTCGGATAAACATTTAAGTTCTTGAAGTAATCAATGAAGAACCCCAATTCATTAATGAGTTCTACGAAAATACCATCTTCGGTTATTACAGCTGATAACACATAGCCATCTTGCTCTTTGTCATCTGAAATTTCAAATTCTAAAAAGGAATTAGGATCCATAGGTATACCGGGATACTGAATATTAATTCTATAAAGACCTGCAGGAACTTCTCCAAAGATAACTTTCCCCTCGTCATCAGTTTCTAAATATGCCACTAATTCCCAGTCATCTTCATCTAACCTTCCACTTATTACAAACCTTCGCAGGGAACAACCGGCCTTCTTGACTTTTCTTCGGGCATCCACGCGTCCGCCTTCTGTCGCTTCAGTGAACTCACTTTCCACAGTCACGTCCACTTCTCCATCACCTCCATTTAGGGGAGGAGGGAGCCTTTGAATTGTAAGATTCAGTGGAGTATTATCTCTCAAGGCCAATACATCTGCTTCAATATTATCAATGGTTGATTCGTAGTAAGTAGGTATAAATTGGACAACATCTCCATTTTGTGTTTGAGTATATCCTTTTTCAGTTTTTACACTCAGTATATAATCTCCAAGTATGACATCATTGAATATGAGTTTATCATCTATGATATTTGGGAAATTCTGGACTGAATCATAGGGTCCTTTGGTTCTAATTTTAAAGAGATAACCTTCACCTTCTTGTAAGATTCCTGTGCTTCCATCTGCATATTCGAAAGATGAGGTCACTTCAAGATCGGCTGTAGCCCAATATGTCTGAACCGCACTTCTAATCTCCAAGCCTGGCACACTAGCATTAGTCACGCGTATTTGATAGCGACCCATGGTATTGTAATCAATGCCTTGAATATTCAAGGAATCTGAAATTAGACCAGTTACAACTGCATCGTTTCTAGTCCAGCTATAAATGTTACCAACTCCGCCTACATTGAAGCCAATTGAAATTGGTTCGCCTACTGGAATTTTAGATTCACTCACTTCTCCAAGCAGTTGCTGGTTGGCGTAATTGATGCCATCTACTCCAACGTTCGGAATCAAATCACCAAAATCGAGTTGGTTACCTGAGACATCAAATAGCGTTTGACCTGTTAGCGTAATGGTTGGCATTCCAGAGATATTATTGTCTGATAAGTTGATCGTTACCAATTCGAGGGCATCATTGATTTCATCTGGAATGATTCCTAACAGGTTATTATCTGAAAGATCAATGCCAACGAGTCTATTGTTTGTGATAGTTATTCCTTCCCATGCTCCAACGAGACCTGTTTTCCAATTCCCTTGTCTCGTCCATTCGGTTCCGCTGAGTGCATCATACAAGGCAACCAAAACTGTGGAGTCGCGCTCAAGAGAAGAAACTTTCAGTCTCACTGCTGCAGTATTAATAGTTAGAGCTGGGATAAGCGCACTCGTCACGCTGGCAGTATAATTCCCCTCTGTGGCAAAGGACTCTGCAGTAATTGAGATACTCGAGCCAGAACCTGTAAATGACTCTCCATTTTTGAACCAGCTATAGCTCAATTCTTGTCCAGCAACGACTCTTTCAATAGTCACACTTTCGCTGAGTTGGGCTAGAATAGACTGAGGTTCAAGTAATTCTCTTTGTGGTGCATAATTCACATTATTCAAACTTGAAAAGCCTTCGAGCACCTCGAACGAAAGTAGATTTTGACTGATGTTTATCCTTTTGATACCTGAAATCAAACTTAAATCAGGCATACTACTCAGACTGTTTGCTGATAGATTTAGTGTATCCAAAGAACTTATTTGGTTGAAATCGCTATCAAGCGTGCCTGCCAAGTTATTATTACTTAGGTCAATGGAGATGATATTTGGGCCATCCACATGTACTCCATACCACTGAGCTATTGGAACAGTATTCCAGCCTTCATTATTGGACCAGTTGTCACCATTCGTACTTACATAGATGTTGGCTAGTAAAGTAGAATCAGTTACTGAGATATTCTCGACGATATCCGTAAGATTAATAGTATATAAGGCTGTATCCATCAAACTTCCATCGCTCACATCAATAATTAATATGAAAACCGGATTTACTTCAAAGTCCAGCACCGATTGATCAGCAACAACTATCTGACTTGATATGATATCGAAAGCACCCATCTCATTTCCCGAAAGTATCGAATATGCCAATGCATCATTTTCAGGGTCGGTACCCAGCAAGTCTGTCACGACTGTTCCTACAGGACTATTTTCATTTAGAGATAAAATTTCCCCAGTCAAAATTGGTTCTTCGTTAACATTACTTACAGCAATCTGGATACTCACGTCAGTAGTTAAAACACCATCTGAAATTTGTGCTGCAAGGTTGAATATCGAAATTGACTCAAAGTCTAAGAGACTAGAATCTACAACCGACAATATACCATCAGTTGTTAAACCGAAAGCACCAAGCTCATTGCCCGCAACAATGATATATGTCATTGCATCCAAATCAGGATCTGTAGCTTTTAAGGTATCCAAAACAAACCCATTAACTGCATCTTCAGAGATTGCGTACGTCAAATCGGAAAGAATTGGAGCCTCGTTAATATCCTGAATGAGTATGGAAGTCACAGCTCCAGTTTCGAGCATACCATCGCTTACTTTAACGTTAATACCCAGAGAATCCACTAATTCGAAGTTGAAGAAAGTGCTGTCTTTTACGGAGAGTTCACCAGTAATACTGTTGATGCTTACATAAAGCGTATCGCTAGCTGTTGCGCCGAAATAGAAGAGTGCGTCACCATCCTCATCTAAGGCCATCAAGGTTCCTATTGAGAAATTCGAGATGGAATTTTCATTAACTGTGAAGGTTTGATTAGCCAATTCTGGTATTTCATTCACGTCGGTTACTTCGACTTGTAAACTGACATTAGTAGTCAAAAAGCCATCTGAAATCTCAGAGAGTAAATTAAAAGAAGGCGTGCTTTCAAAGTCTATCTGGCTTGAATCTGCGATCGATAAAACGCCATCTGCGCTCAACACAAAAGCACCAAGCTCATTACCTGCTACAATGGCATATGTCATTGCATCTGCTTCAGGATCTGTAGCTTTTAAGGTATCCAACAGGAATCCGTTGTTGATGTTTTCGGCGATTGTATATGTCTTATTTCCGAGAACTGGAGCCTCATTAATGTTCTGAATCAGAATAGAAATCACTGCGGATACTTCTGAAAATTCGTCAGCTACAGTGATATTGATGCCCAATGAATCAACTGATTCAAAGTCAAAATAAGTGCTGTCTTTGACTGTTAGTTCTCCTGAGAACTGATTGATACTAACATACAAACTATCTGAAGGATTTATCCCAATGTACGTTAGGGAGTCCGTATCAGAGTCCATTGCTAAGATGTTACCGATACTGAAACCGGAAGTTGAATTTTCGTCAATCACGAAAGTTTGATCTTCAATAGTAGGTACACCTGCCGTAATTTCTCTTACCATTAAGATGATCTCATCGTTCGCAGTACACCCAGCAGAATCCAATGTATAGGTCAAAGTATAATCTCCCAGACCCGCACTTTTAGGACTGAACGTTCCATCAGTTGTAACGAATGTGCTTCCGGTCCAGGTTCCTCCTTTTGGGAAATTGTCTTTGAGCGGAGAAATAATTCTTGCTACTGGTATTTTGATATCTGGACCAGCAAATACCTGTATGTTGTTCACAGTGAGGGAGACTGGCGTTCTTGTACTCTCACAGCCATCCATTGCAGTTTGGCTGACATAGATTACTTGACTTTCCTCAATGTCCATGAAGGTGTAAGTAGCAGCTGTCTGAGTTGCTATAAGCTCAAAGGCTGAATCAAAAATATTGATCGTGTTCCCAACATCAGCTGTGATATCAATCGCAAAATCTTCACCAAAACACTTCGTCACATCTGCGACTACAGGTGCGTCTGGAATGTTGTTACAGATTACAAATGGCTCAGCTTCAGCGAATGACCAATTACCACTGGCATCCTGCATCTGGACAAATAAGTTGTGATCTCCTGCACTCAATGAAGAGATGTCAACAGCAATAGACTCGTCTAATGAAAGAGCAGGAGCAATACTGATCACTGTTCCCAATCCTGGATCAGGGAGGCTGTCAAATGAATATTCTGCGTAGACAATATCTCCACCAAATGACAGATTGAGTGATGAACCTCCTGGGATAATATAGAATTTTTTAGGGACTGAGAAGCCCCATAATCCATCGTCTTTTTTAGCCCTGAAGTAGACAGTATGAGTACCCTCACTCACCCCAGACATGGTTATCGGTCGTATGATTTTGACCATTGGATTTTCATAAATAGGAATAGCAGTTCCCTGTCCAGGACCTGGATCTGCATCTACGAAATACTCAAAAGCTGTAAGACTATTCAAGGTAGCCGAACCGCTAAGAATGTCGAAGTTCAGCGTCTTAGATTCAAGGCTTGTGGATAAGGTCACCGTGTAACTTCCTGCCGATAGGTCTGTGAGTTGTCTCACGTTGGATGCGCCCGTAGACCAAGAAATATTCAAAGGTAATTTGTCATGTGATAGGTTTTCCAAACTCACAGATCCATTGCTACCGTTCGTAGCATCGAAACTAGCGATGGTTGCGGTAATTGGTTCGAAGAAACTAGCCGCTATCGTCTTTGACCTGAAACTAATACTGTCTTTAGTCAAATAGACATAGTACTTGCCACTTTTCGTAATCGCTATTTCCTGACTCGTTTTCCCATTGATCCATTCATAAGCATAACCAAAAGGAGCAGTGATTCTCAGCGTATCACCAACCAATAAACTGTCGTTTCCATTTAATACAAGTGCGGCAGGCAATTGATCAATTACTAACACATCCTTAGTAATACTCGTAAAGCAACCTTCTGTATTAGCAACAGTCAAACGGATTGGGTAAATCCCATTCGATACAAATGTTGGATTGAATGATGGATCTGTACTTTCGTATGTCCCATCACCGTCAATATCCCATTGGTAAGTAGCACCGATCAAAACGTTTGAAGATAGATCGATTAAAGCTATCGGTGTATCAAGTCCAACCGTATCAAAAGTAAAATCTGCGATTGGCAGATCACAATCGCTAGGATAAATGAAGACATCTGTAGCGCTAATTGCATTCCAGAGCCCATCTTGATTCTGGGCACGAATATTTAGTCTGTGCTTACCTATTTCCAGTCCGGCAGTTGTTGCAGACCATGGACGATTTGTTAATGAGTCTGTTTTCTGAATAGGAATGCTGAAGCCTTTTCTGATTCCAGGATCTTCATCGAAGTAATATTCAGCAGCGACAATATCTGTATTAAATACAATGATTTCACTTGCGCTCGTATCGCTTACAAAAAACTTGGTCTTGCTAGGGATACTCCAAACTCCATCAGTTTGCTGAGATCTTACGTAGATGGTATGAAGACCAGGAGCAATGATATCAGCTAAGAAATTAAAACTTTGATCTACAGTTTTACCAGAGGTGATACTAATTTCAGAGCCGTTTCCAATTCCTGGATCTTCGTCGATGAAGTACTCAGCAGAGATTAGATTATTATCGATCTCCACATATACTCTCGCATCTGGATCTATGATATAAAAGAAGCGAACTTTCGGGATTCCCCAAAGACCATCAGCCTGCTGCACTCGGATGTAAAGTCTTTGCAAGCCAATGGTTAATCCTGAAACATCGGGAGCAAATTCGAACGACACTTGATCAGCTTGATAAGTCACAATCTGCGTACCATTGCCTGGTCCCGGATCAGCCCCGAAGAAGTATTCCGCTTTTACGATCTCAGAGCCTGTAAGAATATTTTCTCCAATGACAAAAGTAAAGGTGATTGTATCTAACAAAGTATTAATTTCTACCTGATAAGTGCCAGTGGATAATTCATTGATCTGCGTTTTGCCGGTCACACCACTCGTCCAAACAATATTATATGGCAGCCCATCGGTGAAGATGTTGGTCAAAGCGGCCGAACCATTTGAAATTCCTATTGATGCTACATTGACAGAAAGATTGGCAGTGATTTCCTCAAAGTAGGCTACAGTCTTAGCTTGAGATTTGAAATTGATACCATCTGCTTCTAGCCATGCGAAGTAGGTGCCTGACTTCCCAACAGTAATCGACTGAGTAGTCGCACCATTATTCCATTCGTAAGCGTATCCCGCTGGAGCGGTGAAGGTGATTGAGTCACCGGCTAAAAGGCTATCAGCTTTATTGGCAAGGATTTCAGCGCTCACACCATCTGTAATCACAATGTCTTTTACGACACTTGTAAAGCAGCTGTCCGGGAAATTGACAACAGTCAATTTGATGGGGTAGACGCCATTAGCTGAAAACGTAGTGTCAAAATCTGATCTCGTGGATTCAACAATGCCATCACCAAAAACATCCCATGTATATGTCACACTGTCGGAAAGTCCTGACGTTAAGTTGGTGATTCCTACTAAAGTTTCAATTCCTACAGTGTCAAACGCAAAGTCAGCAATTGGTGGCACGCAATCTTTATCGTTGATAGTGAAAGGTTGAGCGTTGATTACATTCCAAATACCATCTTGTGACTTGGTTCTGATGTTCAATATATGGTCACCTTGCACGAGGCCTTCAGTGCTGGCTGCCCATGGTCTGTTATCAAGTTGATCTGTTTTTTGAATAGGTATGGCTTGTCCATTACCCACTCCTGGGTCTGTGTCAAAGAAGTACTCGGCCTGAACTATATCAGTCTTGAATTCTATAATCTCTTCAAATCGACCGCCAATCACAAAAAATGTAACCGGCTCTGCAATAGACCACAATCCATCGTCTTGTTGGGTTCTGATATACAAATCATGTAATCCACTGCTGAGTGTGCTGATGGTATGTCCAAAATCTATGTCTGCAATTTTGGTAGAGGTTACAGCCACTGCTGTACCATTTCCGACCCCTGGATCTTTATCAAAATAATACTCTGCGCCTATAAGATTGCGATCTACTTCTTCATAAACTCGCCCATTTGGATCTATCACATAAAAGTGACGATATCTCGGAATACTCCAAATACCAGTTGCTTGCTTTACTCTGGTGTAAATCTTATATAGTCCTACTGAAAGGGCAGAAGCGTCTACATTGAATCCAACATTCAAAGTTGCGGCTTGATAAATATCAATTGGGGTTCCATTACCAACTCCAGGGTCAGTTTCTATAAAATATTCAGCCTGCACAATACTATTGTTGGCAGGGGTGGTATCGATGATGGTGAATGGAAAAGTATAGGTGTCTAAAGGTGTAGTGATAGCCATCGAATAACTCCCCGGTGCTAGTCCTGTTAGAGACCTTATGTCATTGGCTCCATTTGACCAAGAGATCGAAAATGGTAATCCATCACTATTAATATTTTCAACGATGGCTGCTCCATTGCTTAAGCCAGATGTCGCATCGAAAGAGGAAAAATCAGCAGTTAACGCTTCGAAAGTCTCAATTCGTACAACGTCTGATTTGAAAGTAATTCCATCGGCAGAGAGGAATGCGTAATAAGACCCTGCATTGCTTACCGTAATGGTTTGAGTCGTTGCTCCTGTTGACCATTCGTAAGCGTAACCGGCAGGAGCTGAAAGTTCTAAGTCATTACCAACGATCAAACTATCATTGGCAGATAGGCTAATCGTAGAATTAATAGCGTCAGTGACAAAGACGTGCTTCAAAACACTAGCCGAACAACCATCAGGATTGGTGATGGTCAATTTGATAGCATAAATACCTCTTGCTCCGAACTGAGTGTCAAAGGTAGCGTCTGTGCTTTCTACAGAGCCATCAGCATTCACGTCCCAAGCATAAGTGGCACTAGCGTCCACATTCGTGGAAATATCGGCGATCCCAATATTGGTATTTATATCTACAGTAGTGTATTCAAAATCTACTTTTGGGACTTGGCAGACGGTATTATTGATGTTGATGGAGAGCGTGTCAGGCACTCCCCAAAGACCATCTTGAGATTGTGTACGGATGTATAAATAATGGTTACCTTCAGCCAAACCATCCGTATTTGCAACCCAATTTTTGTCAATTGTGGTAGACTTCTGAAGTGGTATTTGAGCACCATTACCTACTCCGGGATCTGTATTGTAGAAATATTCAGCCGCTACGATATCCGTAGCGAACTGGATGATTTCAGTGTTGTTGTTATCAGAGACATAAAAAAATCTAGTTTTTGGGATACTCCAGAGTCCATTGCTTTGCTGAGCTCGGATATATAACCTGTGTAATCCAGTAGTAGTAAAGCCACTGGTACTCAGGCTAAAGTTTTGATCGATAGTTCCAGAAGGCGTAATAGACACGGGCGTACCCATACCGAGTCCCGGATCAAAGTCCAGAAAGTACTCTGCTTTATTTATGGTTTGACCAATTGCTGTGGAAGAGAGCCAAAGGGCTGCTGCCAGAAGCATAGGTCTGAAGAATCGCTTCATAATCAATGCTGATAAAGGTGAAAATCACCGATCAGACAGGTGCTGTGTCGAATCGGGTTTTAATTGATTGAGAATATTCTAATTCAGGATCCGGTTTTATTAAAGCTTAGCTGATGATGATGTCGAAGACAATATCACCCAAATAACTAAACGCCTAAAAACCCAATACCCAAATTAATTTCCCGACTCAGCTTTGAAATTGAAGTTGATCGTTCCTCCCACAGGCACAGATGATGTTCCATCCTGTATAGTCACCTCAGTGATTTTCGGTACGGGAGGGTTCGCGCCTACTGCGAATGGATAAGCTCCGCCATAGATGCCTATCTCACCACCACTTACAGATGCTGTCAAAGCAGGAGATCCAGCTTGTAGCGTGTAATCATGAGCATAGCTAAATGCTGCTGGGGTAGCAGGATAGGTGGTGAAAAGAGGATTAACTTCTATCAGATTTCCGGATCCGGCATTATCAGAACCGATCACGTTTAGTTCAGTTGGTAAAAGATTAGCTGCCTGATCTACCAGATAGAAAAGATTATTATTCCAAGTAATTTGATCGTGATCAGCTGTGCTGTATCTTATTTCGTGCCCAAAGAAGATATTGTCTTCGAATACCATACCAACAACTTGAGACAGTAACCCAGTTTCGTATGCAAGAAAAAGGCTGTTGAAAACTTTGACATTCGATAAATCTTGAAAATTAGTAACAACGCCGCTTGTTCTTGTCATATAACTACCAAAATGAAAGCCATTAAAAATGCAATTTGAAAAAGTTACGTCTTCAGTATCTTGATATGATTGTGAATCAAAATCCACATTTGTCTGAAGGAAGCAATTAATAAAATTGATGTTATTGAATGTATCAACTGTACTGCCAGCGCCAAAATTGACGTAATTAATATTATTCCTTAAAAAAGTAATGTTCGATAATATTTGATTTGCCGTAGTTGATCCAGAGAAGTAGGCAATAAGCTGGACAGTTGAAGTAATGTTAAAACCCATAATTGTCGAGCCACTTGCACCCAAAGTTGAGTTGAAATTCGAAATAGTCATTGAAGATAAACTTGTAGTCAATCCATTATTAGGATTGTAACCTTCACCAATAAGAACCAAATGCTTATAAATATTTACATTACCATAGGCTGTAGGGGCGCCATATACCAAAATAGTATCGCCATTAGCCGCATCGTCTATTGCGAGTTGCAAGTCGGTGTATTGAGCTACCCTGCTCGGGTCAATACTTACTGTATGCTGTGCGGCATACGAAAATGTAAAGGCACTCAAAAATATGGCACTCAGTGCCAGTTTCGTAGAAAATTTCATGATTTTAATTTTTAGATTTATTTCTGATAAAATATAACCTATTAAAGGTCGACAATTTCATAAGTAAAGTCAATAGTCATAATTAGGTATATTGAGAGAAAACAATTGAAACAAACTATCAAGATTTGTAAACCTTGGTGGTTTTGGATCTTCATTCCAGTTTTCGTAGCGAAGCGAAGAAATACTGGAATCTGATTACCAACCTGAAACTAAAAGTGCTAAACCAGTCAGGTTTTTAAAACCTGACTGGTTTAATTGAATAAAATTTTGTAGCTGGTAAAACCAATAGACGCTGAAGAATCAAAGCTGAAAAGTCTCACCACTCATCTTAGGATCACTATCAAAGATTCCATAAACAGTGGATCCCGAACCCGTCATAGAAGCATAGAGTGCTCCCTTTGAATAAAAACTCTTTTTAATGCGCTCTATTTCTGGATGATTAGGAAATACTGACGGTTCAAAATCATTCTTTAGTAGATCTTGCCAACCATCTGGCGAGGTTTGAATAATTTCTCGAATGTCATGAACGCTTCCATGAGGTGAAATATTTGAGAAGGCTTCCTGAGTACTGATATGAATGTTGGGATTTTGTAGCGCTAGATATTTTCCTTTGAGATTTATATCTAAGTGGTCAAATTGATCTCCGGTGCCTGTGACATATGCGGGTTTGTTATCAATAAAAAATGGGCAATCTGCTCCGAGTTGATTTGCTAGGCTTTGAAGTTTTTTTGTCCCGATGTTAAGATTGAAAATATCATTGAGCATTTTGATTGCAAATGCCCCGTCAGATGATCCACCTCCAAGACCTGCACCCATAGGAATAACTTTGTGCAGGTGAATACTAATATTTTCAATGCCAAATTCCTCTTTGAGTAAATAGAATGCTTTGAGACAGAGATTTGCGTCTTGAGATCCAGGTATATCTAATCCACTAGAAGTAAAAATCAACTCATCCGAAGGAATGATTTCCAACACATCACACCAAGGAATCGGGTAGAAGCAACTCTCAATATTGTGGTAGCCGTCTGATCTTTTAGACACTATATTGAGTCCAAGGTTGATTTTGGCGTTGGGGAAGGAGAGCATGATTTAATTGAAAATGGAGAAGTGAAAATGGAGAATTGAAAAATTTTCCATTTTCAACTTTCAATTCTTCTTATTTGGCCATTTGGTCAATGATATCCTCTGAAATGCCAGTGCTTGAGTAGCCTCCATCGTGGTAAAGATTTTGCATGGTAATCATCTTACTCAAGTCTGAGAATAAGAAAATGCAGTAATCCGCACATGCACCTGCCGAGGCATTGCCAAGTGGAGACATCTTATCAGCAAAATCAAAGAAAGTATCAAACCCACCAATTCCTGATCCTGCAGTAGTCTTTGTTGGAGATTGAGAGATGGTATTGACTCTAATTTTCTTTGCTTTTCCTAATCGATAACCATATCCACGTGCGATAGATTCAAGGACCGCTTTGGCATCAGCCATGTCCGTGTAAAACGGGAAAGTCTTCTGAGCTGCTATATAGGAGAGGCCTACGACAGAACCCCACTCTGTCATTGCATCTTGCTTCTCAGCTACATGCATCATTTTGTGAAATGATAGCGCCGATACGTCGATTGACTTCTGGTACCAATCATAGTTTAGTTCACCATATGATTTGCCTTTTCTGATGTTTGGCGACATACCAATTGAGTGAAGAACGAAATCAATCTTTCCGCCAAGGATTTCCTGAGACTTTGTAAATAAGTTTTCCAATTCCTCCACAGAAGTAGCGTCTGCAGGAATAATTTCACTTCCCGTTTTCTCAGCAAGATTATTGATTGCTCCCATTCTCATCGCAATTGGGGCATTGGTCAAAGTAAAAATGGCTCCCTCTTCATGAGCTCTTTCAGCAACCTTCCACGCTATTGAATTTTCATCCAATGCTCCAGAGATGATACCACGTTTTCCTTTTAATAAGTTGTTAGACATATATCCTTTTATTTTTCAGATTCAAAAATAGAGATATTGAACGGAAATATGCATTCAAATTTGTCTTTGATGGTGCTTAACCTCTGACTTCATGTTTTAGGAAATACTCACAGTCAAAAACAGGGATTTCGCTAAAGTGAAAATCTCCACCATTCTCAGTAATAATGCATTCGCATTTAGCTCCTATCGCGCTTAGATATTGAATACCATCTTCAATGTCTAAAATGACAGGGTCGTTCACAGCTTCTTTTACACAATGTTCGTCTACTGTTGTCAATCGAATATGGTTGAGCAGTAAAGAGATTTTTCGCTTCGAATGCTCCTCTCCATGTTTTTTAGTGGCAAAGTAAAATGCAATGGCAATACAAGTTGGAGAGGTAAAAAGCTCATGGCTATGATCCGAAAGACTAAGAATCTTAGCAGCATAGGTAAATAATGGATATTCCTTATTTAGCACAGCCACCAACACATTGGCATCTATAAACAATCGCTTCATTTACGCGATTCGTAATAATCTTTCTTATGGTTGGATTTGTTTTTAGGACTATACTCCAGCGCTCCTTCTGCCACCATAGAGACCCAATCGGAAATAGGTATATCCTCTAGGCTTGTATAGTTGTTTTCTGAAATTCTCCGATAGAGAAATTCTGTCAATCTAGACAAACTCATCCCTTGTGACTTAGCGTAATTTTTGGCTTTGATAATTACTTCTTCATCAAATCGCAAGGTGATCTTGGTATCCATAATTACTTTTTATACGACCAAAAATAAATAACTATACGTACAATAACAATACCTTATCTAATTTTTACCAAGAAGGTCTTTCGCACTAGCGATAGCACCCACGCCTGGTTGATCCCCACCTATCATCTGAGCTATTGCTAATACTCGTTCGTCTTTTGTCTTTAAGTGCTTCATCTTACTTATAGATTTGCTACTTGAGTGATCCTTATAGACATAATAATGAGCGTCACCGCCCGCTGCGAATTGAGGGAGGTGACTAATAGAAATGACCTGATGACTAAGCGCCATGGTTTTCATCATTTCCACCATTTTCAAAGCTATCTCACCTGACACACCAGTGTCTATCTCATCGAAGATAATAGTAGGGAGAGCCGTCTTATCAGCTAGTAGATACTTGATGGTAAAAATCAAGCGCGAGAATTCTCCACCAGAAGCAACACTTTTAAGTTCTTTTGGTGGAATACCTTTATTGGCAGAGAATAACATTTCCACAAGGTCTAGTCCGTTTTCTGATGGCTCGTCAGGAGTGATTTTAAAAGTCACCGTGCCGTTCTCTATTCCCAATTGATGGATTAGCTTTTCAATAGCCTTGGCGAAAGGTGTGGCTACTTGCTCTCTACTTTTGGTAAGCTTATTTCCTTCTTTCTTAACATGCTCATTTTGAATCTGCAGGTCTTGTTTGGCCTGAGCTAAGTCTGCATCTATATTATTGATAGATGTCAATTCTTCTTCAAGGTTATTCCTTAAAGACAGCAAGTCTTCTGTTGTCTTGACATGGTGTTTTTGAAGCAAACGATTGATGAGGTCGACACGATCGGATAGCATGGCAAGTCGCTCAGGATCGAGCTCAATCTTATCTTGTTCTCGCCTTATTTCTAGTGAAATATCCTCTATTTCGGCACTTACACTATGAATTCTTTCGGATAGTTCTAAAAACTGAGTGCCGTATGATTTCATACTCGAAATTGTGGGGATTGCATCTTTGAGTTGATTGATTACAGATGCTTCCGATTCGTCAATCAACTGTGTGAGTTGCGCTAGATTTGTTTTTATATCCTCCGCATTCGCCAATACTGACAATTGCTCTTCTAAAAAATCTAGACTCTCACCATCAAGATTTGTCGCTTCTAGCTCGTCAAAAAGGAATTGCTTGTAATCCGTGTCTTTGGTTTCTTTTCTAGACCTATCTAGAAGGCTTTTGTATTTCTTTTCAGCGGACTCAAATTTCGCATAGGCCACTCTGTAATCTTCTAAAAGTGATTTGTGTCCAGCATAATTATCCAGTATGTTCAGTTGATAAAAGTTGTCACCGAGATGAAGGGTCTCGTGCTGAGAGTGAATGTCCATCAGGTGAATCCCAATTTTTTTAAGGATATCTAAGGTTACAGGCGTATCATTCACAAATGCTCTTGACTTGCCCGAAGCGCTGATCTCACGCCTTATGATACATTCATTTTCATAATCAAGATCTTCCTCCTCAAAAATAAGTTTCAAATCAAAACTTGAGACATCAAATGTGCCTTCAACGGTGCATTTGGATTCATCAGAGAAAAGCGCTTTTGTATCAGCACGATTTCCGAGCAATAAACCAACTGCTCCAAGCATGATCGACTTACCTGCACCCGTTTCGCCTGTTATAATGTTAAGCGCAGGGGAAGGCGTCATTTCTAGTTGCTCTATGAGCGCATAGTTAATTATGGAGAGAGATTTGATCATTTATTGAATCACCTAAGAGGTCAAACTTTCAACAGAATGGATGAAGAGCAAATGTAATATATGGCCGCTTGTAAATATCTGATTACTCCAAAATCTGCTTGAAGGTGTCGGTTTTACTTGGGTCAATTTTAGAGAGTATTTCGTAGGCCTGCTTTTTTTGACTAGGCGTACCTTCTTGAAATATTTGAGTGATCTCATCAGCCTTGGCATCCAAAAAGCTAATCGTTAGAATGGATCTAGGACGCGACTTATTAGAAGTCTGTACATCTTTGATTCCACTAAGAATATTTTCACGAGCAGTTTCTGCATCTTCAATAAACAAATCAAGACCTAGTAAATGATACTTGTAGATAGCTTGGCGCAGAGGCTCAAAATTACTTCCTAGAAGATTTTCACTTAGCCAATATCGATTTCTTACACTGTTGAATTGTGCCCAGCCGGGATAATTTGAGTTCTGAGCATTGGATACAATTTGATTGGCTACTTGGAAAAAACGTGTACCCCCTAATTCGGAGAAGGAGTCATAATCCATCCCAATTATCGTATAAGCATAATAAGCTAATAAAGAAGAAATGTTGTTAGTAAATGAGTTCTCGTTGAATTGAAGTGGTTGAGATTGAACATATTCAAATTGCCAATCCCTATCGGCAAAGTTGAAAAGTACGGTTTCATAAGAAGCATTAAAAACTGGTCTTGACGAGAGTATCTGTACCGAGGCACCCCAGCGTCCTGAGCTTGGTGTGGATTCCTTTGGGTCAAGGGTCAGGATGATGTTGCAATTAATCCGTTCTTCCGAACTGAAATCATCTTCTGTCCACTTTCTGTTGTTGATGAACTGAGAGAAAGCAGTTTCCATATCTGTGAAAATCGCTCGCTCTGTTGTTTGAATCTGATCGGCATTCACCACTACTCTGCAGTTCAGCTCTTGAGCTGAAACACGAATGCTGAGTGTAATCAAACAAATAAATAGTACTCTAACCATTGATTCGAATCTCCAAAAGATCTACTATATCCTTAGCCACTTCTGACTTATTCTTCAACTCAAAATGTTTGATATTATTATTCTTATCAAAGACAGATACTTTATTCGTGTCATGCGCAAAGCCCGCTCCTTCATGATTGAGAGAATTTAGCACAATGTAGTCAAGGTTCTTACTTTGAAGTTTTTTTAAGGCATTGTCTTCCTCATCATTCGTTTCCAAAGCAAAACCTACAGTGATTTGCTCGTCCTTGATGGCTCCAAGCTCTTTAGAAATATCAGGATTGGGTATGAGCGTGAAGTCTATTTTTTGATCTTTCTTTTTAATTTTACTTGATGCTACGTTCTCAGGCCGATAGTCTGCTACAGCTGCCGCGAACACACCAATTGTGGAGGTTCGAAAATGAGCTTTTGCAGCAGCAAACATTTGGTTAGCCGTAGTAACCTTGGTGACCTCAATATTATCATGATTCGGGGTGTGTGCAACTGGTCCTGTGATGAATTGGACTTTGGCTCCTCGATTGGCAAACTCTAATGCTATAGCCTTTCCCATCTTTCCGGTCGAGTGATTTCCTATAAACCTTACAGGATCTATTGGTTCGTGAGTAGGACCAGAAGTGATAACCACTCGATGATCTTTGAATGATTGCTTTCGAGTAAAAAAAGCTTCTAATTCTGCCATGATATGCTCAGGTTCGGCCATTCGGCCTTCTCCACTCAGACCACTTGCCAATTCTCCGTCTTCCGCATCTATGACGATGTTGCCATAGGACTTAAGTAAGGAAAGATTCTTTTTGGTTGTTGGATGCTGATACATATCCAAATCCATAGCTGGACAAACAATGACAGGGCACTTGGCGGATAGGTAAGTTGCAGTGACTAAGTTGTCACATGCGCCATAAGCCAGTTTCGAAAGTGTATTGGCACTTAGCGGGGCTACGATCATCACGTCCGCCCAAATTCCGAGTTCGACGTGATTGTTCCACTCCCCATTTTCTTTATGAAACGAGGATAGTGCAGGATTTTTAGAAAGGGTAGCTAGTGTGAGAGGTGTGACAAAGTCTTTTGCGCTTTCTGTCATTAAGACTTTCACCTCTGCACCTGCTTTGACTAGCAAGCGCACAAAAAAAGCGGTTTTGTAAGCTGCTATAGAGCCACAAACCGCTAATAATACTTTTTTTCCGACTAACATGGTCGGGGAATTAAGCTTCTTCTTCGTCTGCTTTTCTGTAAGAGATTTTATTCTCCATGAATTCTTCGATAGCCACCGTGCTAGGTTTTGGCATGCGTTCGTAGAATTTAGAGATTTCAATTTGCTCCCTATTCTCAAAAATCTCTTCAAGATTATCTACTGACGAAGCGAACTCAGCAAGTTTAGAATTGAGCTCTTCTTTTGTAGTAGCAGCAATTTGTCTTGCTCTTTTACCGATTACAGCAATTGATTCGTAAATGTTGCCTGTTGGTTCAGCTATTTTTTCGTTATCTCTTGTAACTATAGATGCGTTTGTAGCCATGGTGTTATATTAATTCTTGTTTTTTCGATCTGCAAAGATAGATAATTGTTCTATGCTATCCGCATAATATTGCTCTGCTTGTTTCAGGTATTTACTTAATGGGTATCTATCGACATAGGCTTCATAGAGCGAGACCACTTTTCGATACCGCTCTTCCTGCACAGAATAGATTGATACTTCTGCTAATTCAAAAGCAGTTTCAACAGCTAAAAAATTTAATTCCTCTCTATATTTCGAATCTGGATAGTCGTAATTGAAATTTTCCACTGCGATTAGGGCAGCCTTATATCTTCTCAACTTATTGTATAACCTCGCGTTCTCATAAGCTTTTAATTCTAGCTTTTCCTGCATTTGGTCTATGAGCCAATCCGCCTCTTTGGCATAAGTTGAATTTGGATACTTGTTTAGAAAAGTCTGCATTGCTGCCAAAGCTTCATAGGTACTTGTCTGATCTAAGCTTGGTTGTGGAGATTGCTTATACAATGAGTAAGCATTCATATAAGACGCCTCCTCTACATATTTACTTCTTCCATACACATCTGTAAACAGCTTAAAATAATGCGAACTCAAGATATATTGGCGCTGTTCATAAAAGGTATACGCATAGATGAAATTTGCCTTTTCTGCTTCCTCAGTTCCACGAATTATTGGGAGAATTTCCTCAAGGAGTGTATTTGAACGGAAGTAGTCTTTTTCTTCATAGTAGTCCAGTGCCGCCGCATACTTCACTTTCCAATCACTACTTTTTTGAATTTTCCTGAATTTGGTACACGACACGCTCGTGATCATCAGCATAATCAAGATTAAATTCTTTAATGCACTGCTCATATTTTTGAAATTGACCGCAAACTTAATGGATTCATCTATGTAATGCTTCACCTTAATCATCCTTCTTTCCCTTAAGCTTCAACCCTTTTTCTAGTCTGCCATTCTCAATGTCATCAGGTAGTGGCTTGCCCTCAGTTTGTATTCTCGATGGCCTCTGAATAACAGGAGAACGTATGGCCTTATTGTCTAACTGAGGTTTCATTAATGACAATGTATCTGTAGCTAAGTTTTTTATTCTGATAGAATCTGGAAGTAGATATGGTGCCAAGTCGAAAAGCACTGGTCTTTCACTTTCACGCCAAGAGAAGAATTCAAGAAATTGCATGTCTTTGGTCAGCTCATGTGGAGGGATGAACTGTGCCTCAGGTTTTGTGTAAACCGAAAAACTAGAAAGCTTCTGATTTTCAAATCGGATTTGCATGCTTGCGCAAAAGATTTTATTCATTCCCATAAGAAGAGAGTCCCCCTCCTCCAGTGCGAAATATAGGATTTCACCGTTACCATTAACATCAATATGGCTGATCTGATTGTTCTCAAAATTGGTAACCATATTCCTTCCTTTAATTTGGTTGTAATTACCAATAGAATCTTCAGAGATTAGAAATGCTTTCGTTAGCAAATTCATACGCTTCATTTCATCTTCAGATATTTCAATGCTAATAGTATCTGCGGTAATTTGATTTTGATTGTTCCACATGATGGGGTCGTGGTAAAACACTATCAACGAATCATTGGTAAAGTATGACATGGAATCAGCTTTCCCTTGCAGTCCTTCTTTAAAAATCTTTACATCATGGTAGGCCAGTATTCTTTTAGCAGAGTCGTAATCGCTCTCAATGGCCACTAAGGTATCTGCTGCCAAATAGAAGGTATCAGCCGAAAGGATTCTCTTCATCAGTGGGTTGCCGTAAATCTTACTTATTCCGGTGCCTCTATCGTAGAACCCCTCATCACCATAGATTATAACCTCCTGGTCCTTGGCGGTCATTTTTACATTAGAAATAGCCTTGTAGAATCCCCCTTTTTCATCAAAAAAGAGCTGATCACCTTCTAAATAGTAATCTTCAGTTTCAATATTTCCTTTGATAAAATCTGTTTCTTCTACTTCCGTTCTGAATTCTCCGCCATTCGCATGAAGTACTGTGCCATCTTCCGTAGTAATAGTGGTTTTGCCATATGTATAAGCAATTTTCGTAGCTGTATTGTATCTAAGTGTATCAGTTTCGAGTACAAAATCAGGCGATGTTAAAACCACGTTTTTATAAAACTGGGCAAACTCGTCTTTGGCAAAATAATAGCCAATCTCGCTAGTTAGCACATTGGTGGAGTCAATGAGCTTTCCCTTATTAAAGTAATGAGCAATTTCTCCATCTAAGTCATAGTCTAGAAAGTCAGTGTAAAGCTGTCTTTCTCCACGGAGATATACCACTTTTTCGCGGAGTTTGGCCATTCGGGTGTCACCTTCATAGATGAGTTTTTTGGATGTAATCGTAGTAGAGTCATCAACAATTTTCACATGGCCGAAAGCCTCCATTCGGTTGTCAGAGCGATAGAAGTAGGACGTATCACAATAGACAGTGGTTTTCTCTTGCTTAAAGACAACATTTCCCGAAAGTAAACGATAGCTATCACCATTATTTCTTTCGAAATTCATCTCATCAGCTTGGTATTTTATTCGTTCCTGTTTTTGGGCTAAAGCCGTATGAACGAACCCCAAAATGATGAAGAGGAATGTATAATATTGTAGTCGTTTTAACATGAGCGTGCAAAGCTAACAACTCTAAACGATTGCTTGCGGTGAGATATTATGTATCAGTCCTTTTTAACATACATTAAAGAAAAAGCCTTAATTCAACACTCGGATTCTGTTCTCTTAACCGTGAGCGGGGGCGTGGATTCAATGGTCATGCTGCATATGTGTCATCTTGCTGGTTTTGACATATCTGTTGCGCATGTGAATTTTGGATTGAGGGGAGAAGCGTCGGATGCCGACGAACAATTGGTGAAAGATTGGTGTGATCAGAATGATGTTCCTTTTTATTTACGAAAGGTAAGAACGGAAGAATATCAGAAGAGTGAATCTACTCAAATGAACGCTCGCACAATCCGATATGATTTTTTTGATAAGTTGGTAGCAGAACATGGTTTAGATAAAATAGCAACGGCTCATAATCAAAATGACAGTTTAGAGACAGTGCTACTAAACCTGACCAAAGGAACTGGAGTAGCTGGTTTGACTGGCATTGCACAGCGAAAAGGAAACCTGATTCGTCCTTTAATTTTTGCGACAAAAGAGAAAATATATACCTATGCCAAGCAGGAAGGACTCAGTTGGCGTGAAGATGCTTCTAACCAAAAGAGTGACTATCAGCGTAATCTGATTCGCAATGAGGTACTTCCAATCCTACTAAAAATCAACCCATCGCTAATTACAAATTTCAATCTTACGCAAGAGAGGATTCAAGGAGCTAGTGAAATGGTGACGTTTCGAGTGAATGAAAAGCGAGCACAATTGAAAGAAGGAATTGAGGAGTCTATAATGGACATGGACTGGTATCAGGATGACGCTATGAGCTTGACTATTCTCTCTGAGTTGATTAGGGTCTATGGTTTTAATCATACTGACGCGAAGGATTTGGGTAAATCAATTTTGGATCGTTGTTCAGGGAAAGTGTTTGATTCCAAGGACTTTAGAATTCACCTTAATAGAAATAAACTAACCATCCATAGGGTAGATATTAAGTTGGATTTACATCCAGTACAATTAGTCTTGGGTCAAGCTGTTACATATGGTAAGTCAACCTTCATGGCTGAGAAAATAGAAGGTAATGTGCTTCCTCAGAATTCAGATAACCGAATTGCTTATTTTGATGCTGACAAGGTGAGGATGCCTTTGACGATTAGGTCTTATAGAGAAGGAGAATCTTTTTCTCCACTAGGACTTCTAGGAACTAAGAAGGTTAGTGATTTCTTAATAGACAATAAAGTGGCACTTCATAAGAAGCGATTGATTCCCATTATGGAATCTGAGGGCGAGATTGTTTGGATATCAGGTTTGCGATTGGACGATCGCTTTAAAATCGACACGTCGACTGAAAATATGATTCGGGTGGAAATGAATGATATTTGACCATTCTTTAAATTTAACAAAAGTACACAGTACATATTCTCAAAAGTGTTACTGATATAATTCAGCTTAAGCTTTCGGTGTGATACCTTGGCATTCGCACGTTTCAAGGCTACTTTTGCGCTAGAATTTAATAAACATAAAACACCTATAAACCATGAAAGTAACCGTAGTAGGAGCAGGAGCTGTAGGCGCAAGTTGCGCTGAATATATAGCCATCAAAGATTTCGCATCAGAAGTAGTTTTGATTGATATTAAAGAAGGTTTTGCAGAAGGAAAAGCAATGGATTTGATGCAATGTGCATCGCTCAACGGATTTGATACAAAGATCACTGGAACTACTGGCGATTACTCAAGAACGGCCAATAGTGATGTAGCGGTTATTACCTCTGGTATCCCGAGAAAGCCAGGTATGACACGTGAAGAATTGATCTCTACCAATGCTGGAATCGTGAAAAACGTAGCAGAGAGCCTCATCAAGGAATCTCCAAATGTGATCATCATCGTGGTATCTAACCCAATGGATACCATGGCTTACTTGGCGCACAAAGCGACTGGCTTGCCTAAGAATAGAATCATCGGTATGGGTGGTGCATTGGATTCTGCAAGATTCAAGTACAGATTATCTGAAGCATTAGGTTGTCCAGCATCTGACGTGGATGGAATGGTAATCGGTGGACATAGCGATACTGGTATGATTCCATTGACAAGATTGGCGACAAGAAACAGTGTGCCTGTGTCTGAGTTTGTAGATGCAGCTAGATTGGAAGAAGTAAAAGAAGCGACTAAAGTAGGTGGAGCAACGCTGACGAAATTGTTAGGAACTTCAGCTTGGTATGCGCCAGGAGCGGCTGTGTCTGCTATGGTTCAAGCTATTGCTTGTGACACACAAAAGATGTTCCCTTGCTCATGCTTGCTAGATGGTGAGTATGGCCTATCTGATATCTCAATAGGTGTACCAGCCATCATTGGCAGAAACGGTATAGAAAGTATAGTAGAGATAGAACTAGACGATGCAGAAAAAGCAAAACTTGCAGAAAGTGCAGAAGCGGTTAAGAAAACCAACGCATTGCTTTAAGCGGTACTAATGAATTTTTAAATCCTCCTTTCTGTGATGTTAGGAGGATTTTTTGTTTCATCACCTTTTTTATTTCTATACCTCATCAAACATTTGTGATTGGCATCATTCCTAATGTATTTTGAGGTAATCGAATTTAGCAATCGACAATTCTCATTCCAATAGGATCAAATGATAGAAAAATACGACCACCTTATACAGCAGAGTGAACTAATCAGTAGAGACCTGAGCTGGATTCATTTCAACTATAGAGTATTGGAGCAATCCATGAAAACTGATCGAAACTTGCTTGATCGATTGAAGTTTGTGGCTATTACTGCGTCAAACGCCGATGAATTTTTCATGATTCGTGTGGGGAGTTTGTATAACTACCTCGATTACGGCAAAGATCGGATTGACTATTCAGGCCTTAGAGTTGTGCCTTTCAAGCGCAAACTGTTGAATGAGTTTAAGGTATTCAATGAAGTCAGAAACGAACATTTTGTAAAGAATCTCCGACCAGAATTTACCAATCACAATTTCCATATTCTGAACTATGCGGATCTCCATAAACGCGAAAAAGATCGTGTGACTAATTATTTCCGTAGGATCATCTTCCCGATGCTCACACCTATGGTGTATGACTCATACCACACCTTCCCGATTCTGATGAACAATATCCTAATCTTCGGAGTAGTCACGATGACTGATGACAAGAAGGAGAAGCGTAAGATGTCATTTATCCAAATACCACAAAACATACCTAGGTTCTATGAAATGGAGCGTAAGGAAAAAATGATTTTTGTGCCAATTGAGGAGGTGGTAAGGGAGCACATTAGCGAGGTTTTTAAGAATGTCGAAATTAGTTCATCTACACTATTCAGAGTTACCAGAAACGGTGATTTTACGCTGGAAGAATCGGAGGATGCAGAAGCTAACTTCATCGAAGAGATGAAGAAAAAACTCAAGACTCGTAAGACAGGTCGAGTGGTACGAATGGAAGTAGAGGCTAACTATGATAAGTGGTTGATTAAGCAGCTTAAAGCTAAATACGAGATTGAGGATGATAACCTTTTTGAGACACCAAAAGGTGCGCTGATGGATTATACAGGGCTTTGGCAGATTGTAAAACATGAAGATTTCAAAGACATCTTACCGAATCCTCCTAGGACAGTGCCGCCTCTTAGTATGTCAGAGTATGAGCATCAGGACATGTTCAAAATCTTGAAGGATAGAGATATTCTTTTACACCACCCATACAATAGTATTGATCCTTTAATGGATTTACTCGAGCAAGCAGCAGAAGACGCTAATGTGCTATCAATTAAGTTGACGATTTATCGCTTGGCAAAGAATTCGCGCGTTGTGGCTGCTTTACTCAATGCCGCAGAAAATGGGAAACACGTTTCGGTATTATTTGAAGTCAAAGCGCGTTTTGATGAAGAGAATAATATGAAGGAGGCACAGCGCCTTCAGCGTGCAGGTTGTTTTGTGATTTACGGCGTAGGTACACTAAAGACGCATACTAAATTATTGCTAATCGTTCGGCGAGATGGAGAGCGTGTCAAGCGCTTTGTGCATATGTCTAGTGGTAACTATAATGAGGATACTTCAAGACTTTATACTGACATTGGGTTGCTGAGTTCTGATGAGGATTATGCCAATGATGTTCAAGAGTTCTTTAATGTAATTACTGGTCACTCCATTCCAAATGGATATAAGAATTTGATCACTGCTCCTCGTGAAATGCGGACAAGACTGATTGAGCTGATTCAGCAAGAGGAGCAAAATGCAAAGTCAGGGTTACCTTCAGGTATAGTTATTAAGCTTAACTCACTGCAGGATATTGATACGATTACGGCCATGTATTCTGCTTCACAGGCAGGTGTACCTATTAATTTAATCGTTCGTGGCATTTGCTGTATTCGTCCGGGAAGAGAAGGGTTGAGTGAAAATATCACGGTTCGATCACTAGTTGGGAATTATTTGGAACACAGCCGTATATTCTATTTTCATAATAATGGGCAGCCTTTGGTTTATTCTGGGAGTGCCGATATGATGGTGCGTTCCTTTGATCGAAGGTTGGAGTCATTGTTTTTAATAAATGATCCGTTTCTCGCTCAGCAAGCTATCAACTTGTTATCCTTCAATCTTAAGGACAATATCAACGCTTATGAGATGAAGGAAGATGGTTCATTCGAGCAAGTTTCGCCAGCGAAAGGCGAAGCTGTATTCAGTGTTCATAAAGAATTTTATAAAGTGAAGCGAGAAACCGTTTTGGCGGCTAAGTTGTTTTGATTGGCATAGTCAAAGCGTAGTAATCTTATTATTTCTGACGCAAGCTTTTCCGAAGGGTGAGCGGCCGGGATGATCGGAAATCCACCACTTTCATTCATACCTCAAATTTCCAGCGGGATTGGCTTTAGCCACTTTTGATGTCTGCCAGAATATGGAAGCAAATCCGACAAGAAACAGGAATAGAATACTCCCGACTACTTCTGTCACGCCAAGTCCCGTTCCATATTTGATGAGCATGTAGAGAAATAGCTGATCGTAGAAGACGTAGGAAAAAGGAATGGCAATGGCAGCTGAGACTAGAATCAATTTGACGAAATCTCTAGTAAGGAGCATATAAAGGCTGCCATTTGATGCACCCATGATCTTCCTGATCGCGATTTCTTTGGTTCTATTTTCTGTGGTGTAAGCCACCATGCCAAGGAGGCCAAGACAGGATATGGTGACGGCCATAGCACTAAGGAAACTAAAAATTTTGATCTGAATAGTTAGAAATCTGTATGCTCGACTTATTTCATCATCAAGAAAATTCGCTTCGAAACTGGATTTTTGATCAATGTTATGCCAGATGTCATCCAATTCATTGATGGTTTTCTTAATGTTAGGTGAGTTGATTGTAAGCAATGCGTAATTACTTTTCTCCAGCGAATACCTGAAAATAAGAGGACTGATAGATTCATTTAAGGGTTCAAAGTTGATGTCTTTCATGATACCAGATACGCGACATCTTGTGCCATCTTCTAAAGCAAAACGGAGACTGTCTTTTTGGATATTGAAGACCGCTATTGATCGCATGAATTCCTCATTGACAAGAACGAGTTCTTCATTTTGATTGGAATGTCGGATGGAAGAGACCTCTCCCCATGCAACTTTCATTTCCATGTTTTGGACAAAATCATTTCCAATGAAAATTTCACTGACTGCAATAGTATCTACACTATTAGAAGTGATCAATGACCTATTGCTTAATGGAATCCCTGGGAGGTTAGAGGAGGAAGTTATTGCTTTCACATCAGCGTGATTTTGAAGTTCGTTCATCACCAATTGCTTATCAATCCCCTTGAATGGAACAGCTAAGACGTTGTTAGACTCAAAGCCGTGATTACTATTGAGCACATGGCTGTATTGCCTCAGAATAGCTCCAACGCCAATGATGAATACCATAGAAAGAAAAAATTGAAAGATGAAAAGCCCTTTTTTGACACCAGATACATTGCTAGAGCCATTATTCGTCTTGCCTTTGATCGTGTGAAGGGGATTGAGTCTGGAGAAAAACTGAGCTGGAAATATCCCTGCCAATACTCCTATCAGCACCGCGAAAAGGACAAAGACTGTTATTTGGATGAAACCCATAGAAGTATCGAGTACTTCGGCGGCAATGATCATATCAAGAAATTCTGATTTGGCAGGAATGAATATGATTAAGGAGCCTGCTAAAGCGATCAAAGATAGAATGATGGTCTCCACAATAAATTGGGCTTTTATTTGCCATTTATGAGCACCGACTACTTTTCGAATTCCTATTTCTTTGCCGCGCTTTAGCGCACGAGCAATCGATAAGTTGGTATAATTGAAAACCGCTGGGAGCAGAACCAAAAGTCCAATACCAAAGAAAAAAAGCATAGACGGCTGGTCCCAGCCGATTCCTATGGCATTACTAATATTCCAACGTGGAACGGCTTGGTCAAGAACTATGGATTCTAGTTTAATCTCCTTATCTGGATTGAATCCTAGCGCTTTTGCATTGATTTGAGCAAGGGCATCAGTCAACTGATTACTTTCAGCGTCTTCATGTAGCATTGCATAGACATAGTTATTTCTATAATTGACCCAGTCATTCTCCAAATCGGATTGTTGAATCATTTCAAAAGTCTGATATGATGTCAATATTTCAAACCAAAAATGCGTTTGCTTGAGGTTTTTCATTACTCCGGTAATGTTGAATTTTCCATAATCAGTTTCTAGTATCTGACCGATTGGATTTTCGTTTCTGTAAAGTGTTTCTGCCACCCTTTGCGTAATGACTGCACTGAAAGGTTCAGCAAGAGCAGAGGAAGGATTTCCGTTGACCATTTCAAAACTGAATACATCAAAGAAGCTCGCATCTGCGAAATATCCTCTAAAATTCATTGTATTTCCCCGATGGTTTATTTCGGGGCTAAAACCAGTTTTTATCTTGACGACTTCTTCTACTAAAGCGTAATAATCTTCGAGATGGGTACCAAGGGCATTAAAGGTTGAGGCGTAAGTTTTGGTATTTTCATCATCAGCTACGAATGTATTTATCTGGTAAATCCTGTCTTTGCGCTCATGGAAATCATCCGATTTGTAGATCGCCACGGCTATGGACAATGCCAGCAAACAAACACTCATACCAAGAGCAAGGCCTACAATATTCAATGAGGTGAATAGTTTTTGCTTGGCGAAGTTTCGGATGGCTATTTTGAAATAATTGGCAAACATGGCAAAGGAATTAGATGAGAAATAAGAGGAGTAGGCAGCATTGCCCTTTCTTTTCCTAAGGGCATAGGAGAATATCAGCGAGAGCACATGCTTCCAGTAAAGTAAGTCGGCTTTTCGTTTTCCATTTTGTGTGTGATCTATTGAATAAGCTTCCGCTAAATCGCCCAATATGTCTTCCATATTCGCTGATCCTGCAAACCAATTAAGTAATCGATAGGCCAGCCTTGGCGGGTGTGGATTAGATGGTTTCATTAAATGGAAAGGTTAACTTTTGATCCAGCCCAGAGGTCATCTCTTAGGGCTTTCATATTATTCAATTCCAATATGGCACTGTGAGTCAGTTCGAAGAATCTCTTTCTTCTTCCGCCACGTTCATTGGTAGGTTCTCCGAGGTAGGAGGTGATGTAGCCTTTTTCCTCAAGACGAGTCAGTGTAGAGTGCAGCGCGCCAATACTCAACTTCCTATTTGCTCTTTCAATGATGTCATTCATGATTGCTACTCCATAAGCTTGCTTGTCTAGGTTGCCAATCGTGAGCAGTACGAGCTCTTCAAATTCTCCAATAAAGCCTTTCATATTATATCTTTCTACTTTTAAGAATTAATAATACGATAAAACTTGATGATATGTTTCTATTTTTAAGAATTAATCAATAATAGTTGAATATTTAGCTATGAGAGTGGTTTTTTTAAAGAGGTCTACGACTTACTTTTTGATTAGAGTAAAAATCGAAATTAGCCTACTGATGACTCATTCGAAAAATCAAGAACCGTCTTGAATGGTTCTGTAGCTGGTAAATCTAAAAGCATTTATGAGCGGGGATCATCGAAGGCCAGTGTGAACTGTTTGGGTATTACATATATGACAATCAATACTAGAACTCATTTTATCCAAATGGTTTTTGGGGTTGGTCTCTTTTTCTTTTGCTTCCGTTTTCTTTTGGAGAAGCAAAAGAAAATGAAGGGTAGATTATGAAATATTGATGGTATCTGATTAATTATATTTCAATTAGATATTGGATCACTTTATTAATTCACAATAAATGTTGCCTGAATCATCACTTTAATATTCGAAACGAATACTTTCCAAACTCATCATTGATATCCACAACGAAAAGGCCACTATCATCGAAGTTTAAGTCTGTACTTTCCCCAAGAATCACAGAGTTGACTTGCTTCACTTGACCAACTATGTTGTAAATAGTCAATGATGCTATAGCCGATGCACTATCACCGAATACTGTGAGATCCTCATCAGTTGCATGAACAGCGTATGAATTTCCATTCTCAACATTCGAGTATTGACCATCATCGAATAACCAAAGAAGTGACTGCTCTAAAGTAGATCTCCAATGGGCTTCATTGTGACCATGATTTGGAGTGGAAGAGGCTTTTATCTGCGAATAAGCATAGGACTCGGCGATCAATTCTCTTCTCAATTTGAGCATATTGGAAGTAACACTAGCAGGTTCGCGAGTCCCGGCGTTCATGTAGATTTTTTGGATTTTTTTATCAGGATCTTGATAATTCAAATCAAACAATTCTGGGTGAAACCAAAGTGCTGGAGACATAGCTCCTACACGAGAGAAGACATCTGGGTGCTTTAACCCAGCGTAAATAGAAATATTGGCTCCTAGGGAACTTCCCATAATTCCGGTATGAAAGCTCGAAGTTTTAGTACGATAGTTTTCGTCAATAAATGGCTTCAATGTTTCGACTAAGAACTCAGTGTATGCTTCACCTTCTCCACCGCCATATTCAGCATTGACCCAAGGGGCATACTCTGTGATGCGATACGAACCACCATTGGCTATCCCAACTGCGATTAAGTCCATACCATGATTTTTTGAGAGCTTTTCGATCGTTTCATCCACCCCCCACTCGCCAGAGAAAGCTAGACTTGCGTCAAATAGATTCTGTCCGTCATGCATATACAGTACAGGATAATTCTTTGATTCGCTATCGTAGTTAGGAGGAAGGCACACCCACACATCTCGTGTTCTATTCAGTTGTGGAATATCAAAGTCATTGTGCAATATGATGTTATCCGCTAGAGGTTTAGAATCTTGGGTTTGCTTCCATCCCATGATGGTTATAAGAACAGTGTCCTTACCAGATGCTGGGTCATATTTCCGATTACCAACATCAGCCCCAGAGGCAGTAGTTTCCACCAAATCCCAACTCCCCAAAGTGAATTTATATTCCACTGGTTGAGTCGCCTGAATTGTAATTGCACCATCGGTGAGCTTGGAGTTTTCATCACTAGGAGACCAATTGTTAAAAGAGCCAGCGATATAAATGTCTTTCGTTTGATCGTGATTGTTCGGTAAGCTTTCGATGATGAAAGTTACCTGACCGTTCACGCTAAGGCAAAAGCAAAGCGACCATAGAAAGTAGAGTGTCTTCATTTTGGGAATAGGGAAGTTAAGCTTTTTGAAGTTTTTTCTGCCAGAAGAATAACACCAAGAATGCGCCAATCAATAGGATAGGCAAGATCGCAATATTGGCAAGTGTAGCTTGACCAGCAGCTAATTCCAATGCTTCACCTGTCAGTCCATTCATAGCTTGGGTTGTTCTATGACCTTCTATCCATCCACCTATGATTGGCTGAAAAATAGACAAGCCCAACATTCCTACACCACCGATAAGCGACATTCCCAAAGCTCCAGTTTTTGGTAAATATTCCGCTACGAAAGAAATCATAGTTGGCCAGAAGTAACACACGCCTATTGCGAATAAAATCGCAGCAACATATACCATTGGTCCTGTAGCCATACTCATCATGAAAATAGCCAGAGATGAAATAATAGCAGAGCCAAGAAGTACGCCCGTAATATTCAAACGATGAATTAATGGACCCGCGAACATCCGACCAATTGCCATCAATCCAGTCACCAATGCCAAAACAAGTAAAGGTTGAGCTCCTGAATTTTGGAGAATTCGCTCTACCCAAGATTGCGTGCCCAATTCAGTAGTAGCCGTCAGCGCCATACATACCAGCATCAACCAATAAATTGGAGATTTGAAGATGGCTTTGAGATTTTCAGAAGTAGAGGATGTGGTTTCTTTCGGAGCTACCGGAAACTGCTGACCTCTGAAAAGGAAGAAGTAAATAAACGCTGGGATGTACATGATCGCCAACTTGATCTGCCAGCCGCCACCTCCACTTGCGATCAATAGTGCCAATACTGACCCTATTGCTATTCCACCGGGAAACCAAACATGAAAACGGTTGAGCATGGTCGCTCTTTTGTCTGTGTACATCGATGCGATCATAGGATTGTAGGCGGCCTCTACCATGCCGTTTCCAAAGCTGATAAAGAACGTAGAGAAAAACAGCGCGTAGAAACTGTTAGACAAAATGGAAAATGTGATTCCGAGAATATGCGCGACAAAAGCAATATCACCAATTCGCTTCGGGCCGAGAGAATTGTAAAGTGGCCCACCGATTAAAGTGGCGATTGGAAATCCGAAGATCCCCATAAAATTAATCCAGCCCAATTGCGAATCTGTAAGGCTCATATCTGCTACCAAGTCATTCATGATGCCGGCTCGAATACCAAAAGCAAAAGCAGTGGTCAATAAGGCAAAACAACTTGCCATGAATAGTCTGTTTTTATTGATGTTACTTTCCATTATTGAAAATTTTGTTGTCAGGTTTGAACAAGGAATTTAAGGTAAAATATGAAAGTTGCAAGAATGTATTTCTACGCAAACGATTGTCTTGTTGAACTTATTGATATTAGAGGATTTTGTTAATATATTCCAAATTCGTTGAAGTCAGATAGACTACTACAAGCAGAGTAATCATGAAACAGAATAAAATCAAGCTAGCCTTCATTGGAGGAGGGAGCAACTCATTTATAGGAATAGCACACCGAATAGCTGCTTACATGGGCGAGCGATACGAATTAGTGGGTGGTGTTTTTAGTTCCAATTTTGAGGGCAATCAGGCTTTCGCCAAAAACCTTGACTTAGACCTCAATCGTGTATACGAAGATTTGGATGCCTTTATCGAAGGTGAAAAGCACTTATCTGCAGATGAGCGAGTAGAAGCGGTCGGTATTCTGACTCCAAATTTTCTGCACTTTGAACAAGCGAGTAAATTGATCGCTGCTGGGTTTCATGTGATTTGCGAAAAGCCGATTACCATCACATCAGGTGAAGCCCTCGAATTAGAGAAACTTATTAATCAACATAAGGTCGTATTTGCACTGACGCACACCTACACGGGTTATCCGATGGTGCGCCAAATGAAAGCCATGATCGCAGAAGGTGCAGTGGGTAAAATTCAAAAAGTGGATGCACAGTATTATCAAGGTTGGATTAATCCAGTCATTCACGAAAAGGAAAAACGCCAAGGTATCTGGCGACTGGATCCTAAAGTTTCTGGGAAGAGTTCTTGTTTTGGCGATATAGGAGTTCACGCATTCAACCTGATTGAATATACAACTGGACTGAAGGTCGAAAAAGTCTTGGCTGATACTACCACACTTTATGATGATAATCCACTGGATGTAGATGGAACCGCTTTATTTCGTACGGAGGAAGGAGTTCGAGGAGTTATCCGAGCGAGTCAAATTGCAACAGGGGAGGAAAATAATCTTCAGATCATGGTATATGGAGATAAAGGTGCACTGAAATGGGCGCAAGAAGACCCGACTTACTTGACCTATTTGCAAGATGATCAACCCGCTCAGTTATTTAAACCTGGTCAACCTTACAATTCAGAGTTCGCTACAGATGCAACCAAAATAGCTCCCGGTCATCCAGAAGGGATCTTTGATGCAATGGGTAATATCTACACTGGAGCGGCTAGGGCGATTAAGGGCGAGAAGAATTTTGAGGGAGCATATCCGGGTATCATGGACGGAATTAGAGGAATGCGCTTCATAGAGTCGGTACTCGAATCGAGTGAGAAGGATCAACAATGGGTTAAGCTTTAAAAAAAATGGAGAAATGAAAACGATCAAAGGACCAGCCATATTTTTAGCTCAGTTTGCGGACGATACTGAGCCATTCAATAATCTAAAAAGCATCTGTAAAT
>CAYGPP010000017.1:0-47639 GCA_964351885.1 uncultured Marinoscillum sp. | reverse complement strand
GTCTCCAGCAAAATCACCAATTTGAATCCTGTCACCTACCTCAAATGGCCTTCTGCTGATGATGAACAACCATCCGGCTAAGTTCACAATAGGATCTTGAAGGGCTATGGCTAAACCTGCGGTGACCAAACCGAAAAACGTGACCAGTGATCCAATTTTATCTACCCAAATAGATCCAATGATAATAATGAGTAAGACGTAATAGGCGTTCGAAACACCATTTTTCCAATGATAACGTTCTTTTACATCTTCAATTTTTTTATTAACAAGCTTCGTTAGAAGATATCTGATCAGCCAAAGACTGATAAAAAAAACAAATAAAGTACCTTTATCTGAGTTTCAGAGGCAATTTCCCATGTGTTTTCTATCCACTCAAGCATATTATTTAATTCATGTTCATTTAAGTAAGAGCAGTACCAAAACATGAAGCATTAAATCTCGCGTAATCTCTGAACATTTATCTTAGGCGATGGATTTTTTATTAATTCTAGCTATAAATCAGGTCTTAATTGAATTCGTTCATCGTGCGTGCTAATCCTATTGTACAGAAAGACAGCAATGCATCAATACTTCGATCCATATTCAAGACCAACTCTTCCATTTCCTTTTTGTTGAACTGACTCAATACATAATCAACTTGCTGTCCTTTGCCGAACGTATCTCCAACACCGAATCGCAATCGTGAGTAGTCTTGTCCACCGATCATTTGCTCGATATTCTTGAGTCCATTATGCCCTCCAGCCGAGCCTTTTCCTTTGAGTCGGAGTTTACCGTATGGCAAGGCCAAATCATCAGTAATGACTATTAAGTTATCTTTTGGAATTTTGAGGTGGGTGAGCCAATAATTAACAGCTTTTCCACTGAGATTCATATAGGTCGTGGGCTTGATCATGTGGATGATCCGTCCTTTATACTTCAATTCTGAAATGAATGCATGTCGATCGTGTTCCCATTGGAGTTCTTTTTCGTCAGCCAATCTGTCCAGAACAAGAAAGCCAATATTATGCCTTGTGAGCTCATATTCAGCGCCAATGTTCCCCAATCCAGCAATGAGATATTTCATATTCCTCTAAAATAAAAAAATCCTATCCAATCCCGCATTGCGGGAGGATAGGATTATTATTGATTTGAACGGAAACTTAAGATTCAGTTGTTTCTTCAGCCGCTTCAGTTCCTTCTTCGCCTTCTGCTTCTTCTTCACCTTCTTCATCCTCAGTTTTTCCTCTAAGTGCTCTTGGTACCTCAATACCCATGATAGTCACTAATGGATTGTTAAGAATCTCAAAGTTATTAGGTACTAGTTCACCAACTTTTACTGATTTACCTAATCCTAATTTGGACACGTCTACTTCGATGTAATCAGGCATATCCTTAGGAAGCGCCTTGATTGTCAAGAATCTCAGTTTTCTGATCAACTTACCACCTTGCTGGATACCAGGAGGTGTTCCAACTGGACGCAAAGGAATGTCCATTTTAATCTTCGTTCCTCTAGTTAATAGAAGAAAGTCGACATGAAGAATAACTTCACTTACTGGGTGAAATTGAATGTCTTGAAGGATCGCTTCATGAATTTCACCTTCTATATTCAAGTTTACGAAGTGAGCCTCATCTGTATAGACAAGATCTCTAAACAAAATCATTGGGGCGTGGAAATGAACTTGATCTTCACCACCGTAAAGTACACCTATCACGTTTCCCTGACTCCTCAATTTTTTTGCATCGGACTTGCCAAGATTTGCTCTTTTAAACCCTATAATCTCAACACTTTTCATAATATATTATTTGTTAATTGTTACTTGATAAATAATGCACTGATTGACTCATTGGTATTGACTTTTTGAATTGCTTGTGCAAAAAGCCTAGCCACGGACAATACCTTGATTTTGTCACACTTCTGTCTCAATGGAATCGTATCACTCACGATAAGTTCCTCTAAGACGGAATTTTCAATATTTTCATATGCCTTCCCAGATAGGATTGGGTGAGTACAAATCGCTCTTACCGAGTTAGCACCTTTTTCCTTCAATAGATTAGCTGCTTTAGAGATAGTTCCAGCCGTATCGGCCAAATCATCTACTAATACCACGTCTTTTCCAGTCACATCTCCAATCACTTGCATAGACGCAATCTCATTGGCTCTTTTTCGATGCTTATCACAAACGACCATTTCTGCCTCAAAATGCTTAGCGAAAGTCCTAGTTCTAGCTGTTCCTCCCACATCAGGGGAGGCGAAAATCAAATTCGGTAAATTCAAACTTCTCACATAAGGAACGAAGATTGCCGAACCGTCTAAATGATCAACAGGAATATCGAAAAACCCCTGAATTTGGCCAGCGTGAAGATCCATAGTCATCAATCTCGTAGCACCAGCGGCAGTTAATAGATTGGCCATCATTTTAGCCGCAATAGAAACCCTCGGCCGATCTTTTCTATCCTGACGAGCATATCCGAAATAAGGGATGACAACATTCACATTCTTAGCACTCGCTCGTCTAGCGGCATCTATCATGAGCAGAAGCTCAAAAATGTTGTCGGAAGGAGGGGTTGTTGACTGAATCAAAAAGAGATCAGTGCCACGAACAGATTCGTTATAACTGAAATTTAATTCACCATCGCTAAATTTTTGAGAGGTACTGTTGCCAATGACCGAGCCATATTCTTCAGCAATGCTATTTGCAAGGTCTGTGCTGCCTTTTCCTGAGAATATTTTTACTGATGACATTGTCAATGTTTAAAACATGAATCCCGATCCAAAAATTGGATCGGGATTAAGTTGGCCTACTAGGGCTCGAACCTAGACTCTTCTGGACCAAAACCAGACGTGTTGCCAGTTACACCATAGGCCAAAATGGATTGCAAAAGTAGTCCTTCTTTTCAAAAATCAAAAGACTCACTCCGCAATTAATCAAGGTTTTTTATCCAGTCTCTCGCATTTACAAACGGTGCGATCCATGGAGACACTTCAACATCCTTAATTTCATCATTGTGAGCCCAATTCCAAGGAAAGATCGATCGCTCTAAATGTGGCATAATGGCTACATGTCTTCCATCTCTGGATGCTACACTTGCAGTAGCAAAGTCACTGCCGTTTGGATTACCTGGAAATGATTGGTAACTGTATTTTACTGGGATATTATAATCACTAGGTTTACCAGATAGGACAAACTGTCCTTCACCATGAGCGAGCCAAATACCCAATGTTGATTCACTAAGGGATTTGAAAAGGACAGTATCATTATCTAGTACGTCCACATTCACAAACGAAGATTCGAACTTACCTGAGCTGTTGTGATGCATTCGTGGATGTCGGTCTCCTAAATCTGGATAAATCAAGCCAAGTTCCATCATCAACTGACAACCATTGCATACGCCGAGACTCAGCGTGTCTTCTCTTGTATAGAAATTATCAAGTGCAGACTTTGCTTTTTCATTAAATAAAAATGAGCCTGCCCAGCCTTTAGCTGATCCTAATACATCGGAATTAGAGAAGCCTCCAACGAAGACGATCATATTAACCTCAGTTAAATCTTCCCGACCACTGACAAGGTCGGTCATATGAACATCCTTCACATCAAATCCGGCTAGATAAAGTGCATAAGCCATCTCACGATCACCATTGACACCTTTTTCTCTAATGATTGCTGCCTTGACTCCTGTAGACTCACGTCTCTTTGGATTGATGCCGTAAGAAGCAAATGTTCCATCGTAACCAGACGGAAGCGTATATTTCAATGGTTGTTCCTTGAAATTCTTGAATCTCAAATCAGCATTCTCTTTAATGGATTGTTCTCTGTCCAGAAGGTGAGAGGTCTTGAACCAAACATCTCTTAACGCATCAATGTCCAAATCAATATTCCAATCTCCTTGAGCAATAGCTATCGATCTTGATTGATTGGTAGACCCAAGAAGGGTGAACTCAACATTTTGCTTGGATAATATTTGCTTAGCGCTACTCAGATCAGTCACTTGCAGAACTACTGCAGGCTGTTCCGAAAATAGAATGCTAATAGGATCATGATCATCAAACCCTACGAGATCAACGTTAAGCCCTCCGCTGATATTCGGAAAATTCATTTCTAGTAGCGTTGTGATAAGTCCACCGGAGGCAACATCATGCCCTGCAAGGATAAGTTTATCAGTAATGAGTTCTTGAATAGCATTAAATGCCGCCACCACTTTTCCTGGTTCTGCATCAGGTGAGTCTACACCAATAGTCGAGTTGATTTGACTGAAAGAACTGCCTCCAACGGAGAATGAATCGTTACTAAATGAAACATAAATCAATGAGCTTTCATCTGCTTCTTTGATATTCGGTGTAATGACTTTTGTAATATCAGAAACCTCACCCACAGAACTGATGATTACTGTACCTGGTGCAAGGACTTTCTTACCATCGGGATATTTCTGAGCCATCGAGAGAGAATCCTTACCCGTAGGAATGTTGATGCCTAATGCGGATGCGAATTCACTTGTGGCCTTTACGGCTTGATACAGGCGATGATTTTCACCTTCGTTTTTGGCAGGCCACATCCAATTGGCGCTGAGCGATACACCACCCAAACCATGTGTCAAAGGTGCCCAGACCAGATTAGTTAATGCCTCCGTTATTGCTAACCTTGAGCCAGCACCCGAGTCAATCAATGCTGCTACAGGTGCATGACCGATGGATGTAGCAATTCCTTTTTTACTCAAGAAGTCCATCGCCATTACAGCCACATTATTTAGCGGAAGTTGGATTTCACCCACTGTTTGCTGAATCGCGACTTTACCCGTCACGGATCTATCTACCTTATTGGTTAACCAGTCTTTACAAGCTACTGCTTCCAGTTGCAGAACATCTCGAAGATAATCCTCAAACTTATCAAGGTCGTATTCCTTTGGTTTGTAAGTTTTAGTAGCGGAAGTATCGGTAAGAATTGTCTTAGGTGAAGCACCGAAGAGGTGTTTCATTTTCAAATCAAAAGGCGCTTGCTCAGATCCCGTTCTTTGAAATTTCAATTCCATATCATCAGAAGTTGTCCCCACCTCGTAGAATGGTGCTCGCTCCCTTGCTGATACATTCTTCAGGTACTCTATGTTGTCTGGATCAATCACCAATCCCATTCGTTCCTGAGATTCGTTTCCGATCAATTCCTTTTCAGAAAGGGTAGGGTCACCGATTGGGAAGTTCTCTATTTTAAACCTTCCACCTGTTTCTTCCACCAATTCCGATAGGCAATTTAGGTGACCACCTGCGCCATGATCATGTATGGAGACAATCGGATTTTCATCCAATTCTGCCATTGCCCTTACTGCATTGGCTACACGTTTTTGCATTTCAGGATTCGAACGCTGAACCGCATTTAGTTCCAAAGAAGAATCAAAAGCTCCTGTATCAACGGATGATACAGCGCTACCACCCATCCCAATGCGGTAGTTGTCTCCACCAAGAATAACAACTGTTTGATCTTTTTCTACTTTCTTTTTGATTCCATCTTTTAGCTTGGCAAACCCTACGCCACCGGCTAGCATTATCACCTTATCGAAAGCGATGGTTTCATTGTTTTCTTCGTGCTCGAATGTGAGCACACTTCCACAGATAACTGGCTGTCCAAACTTATTCCCATAGTCACTTGCACCATTTGAAGCTTTGATGAGTATCTCTTTAGGAGACTGGTACAGCCAAGGACGCTCTTCGATATTGTTCTCCCATTTTTTGTCTTTGTTCAGGCGTGAATAAGACGTCATATACACAGCTGTTCCTGCCAACGGAATACTACCAATTCCACCAGCCATACGATCTCTTATCTCCCCACCTGCTCCAGTAGCAGCACCATTGAATGGTTCCACTGTGGTGGGAAAATTGTGGGTTTCAGCTTTCAGCGAAATAATTGACTCATAGTCTTTTACCTCAAAGTAGTCTGGTTTGTCTTGTGTCTTGGGAGCAAATTGTTCTGCCACCGGACCCTTGACGAAAGCTACATTGTCTTTATAAGCAGATACGATCTGACCGGGATGATCTTTCGAAGTTTTCTTAATCCATTGAAACAAAGTGAGCGGCTGCTCATCTCCATCTATGATGAAGGTTCCGTTGAAAATTTTGTGACGACAGTGCTCGGAATTAATTTGAGAGAATCCAAAAATCTCCGAATCAGTTAGGCTTCTTCCTATTTCTTCAGAGACTTCTTTGAGAAAGTCTATCTCATCTTGGGTAAGCGCTAGTCCTTCGGACTGATTATAAGTTTCTAAGTCGCTTATGAATTCTATGGGTTTAGGAGCGATATTCAAAGTGAAAATCTCCTTATTCATTTCGTTGTAGCGCTGCTGAAGCATCGGGTCAAAGAGTTGCCCTTTATCCAAATGAAAAGCTTCGATCCTGTGGATTCCTTCAATGCCTGCATTCTGGGCGATCTCCACAGCGTTGGTGCTCCAAGGTGTGATCATCTCTTTCCGAGGGCCAATGAACGAACCCGAAATGGTACTTTGACCAATTGGTTGAGCTCCAGAGAGAAGCCATTCGAGCTTTTTAGCATCACTTGGGCTAATCGATTCTTTGCTGCCTATTACGTAATAAAGTGACTCGGATTTTTGGAAAATTTGGATCATAGAGGCGCTCTTGATTTGAAAGCTGCAAAAATAGAATATTATGTTAAAGATTCTTGTCTTGAAGTAAAGAAGCCACTAAGGATTTTGAATCTGTGATCAATTGGTTGTGTTTAGATTGGAGTAAATGGATTTGGAGGCTTTTCAAATGTCCATATTGAGAAGATAATTCCTCTGCTGAAATAATCTGATCGTTCGAGCCGAGAATCAAATGAATCCTAGTTTTTTCATCCATCAGTCTTTCAATTTCCTTTCGGGACAACTGGAGCGTCCTAAAATAAGTCCATGTCTTATATACGCTAATTCGGCTTTCTGGCTCTTTGAGTTCGCGTTTGGCAAAACGAATCATACCGGAAGGAGCCAAGCCCAATTTCGAAATCCCATAGACCACCTTGTCGAACTTGGTAGGTTGATTCATTAAAAATTTAAAGAGCGGATTAAAGACTTGGTAAGTAGCTAATCGATAGTAGAAGTTCTGCAAAAAACCATCTGGAGCTAGCATGACCAACAAGTTGGGTTTGATCAATCCAAACTTGACGATCGATAGCGCAAATCGTCCACCAAGGCTAAAAGTGATGAGATCATAATCTCTAATATTTTCCTCTTGAAGAATTCTGAGAAAGTTTGTATTCCACTCCTCATGTACTAGATGAGCATCTCTTCTATGGCTTTTACCATGGTAGTAAAGGTCGAAAGAATAGATAGTATGATTCGATGATAGATCAGAAAACCATTCTTCGAATATCAATCCAGTCTGTCCAAACCCATGAAACAGGATCACTATTTTATTACCAGTCCCTACTTTGTGAAAATGAAGGATTTTCTTTATTTCGCTCACCATCGCAATATAGCTAAGGATACTTTTTTGAAAAATTCTCAATATTTCCTAAACTATCTTATCGATCAGTCGTTAGAAACTGAGGAAACTTTTAACTTAGCTTAAGTTTCCAAAGTTTTTATCAATTAATGAGAGTGATTATAAATCTGAGGGTTTGAGAGAAAAGATATTAGAAGGCGCACATGGCCTTTTTGTGCAGTTTGGAATTAGATCCGTATCAATGGACGATGTTGCAAGGCGCTTATCTGTTTCCAAGAAGACGCTCTACCAACATTTCTCCAGCAAAGATGACTTGGTAAGTGAGTCAGTTAAATTGCATATGGCAGGTGAGAGGGAGCATTTTTCGGACATTGCCAAGAACTCCAAAGACGCAATAGAGGAGTTGATAAATATCACTCAGTGCTTAAGAGAACACATATTCAAAATGAATCCTTCATTGCTCTTTGATTTGCAAAAATATCATTCTGAAGCTTGGGAGGTATTTCAAAATTTTAAGAAGGAATTTTTGATGAATCAAATCACCAGTAATATTTCACGAGGTATATCTGAGGGATTCTATCGTCCGGAGATTAATCCAAAGATCATTGCCATCATTAGAATCGAAACGGTACAGTTTGCATTTGATGATCGAATTTTTCCGAGAGGAGAGTTTGATTTTCAGGAAGTGCAGGTACAAATGATGGATCATTTTACACAAGGCTTATTATCTGATAAAGGAAAAGAAACTTATCATAGATATCATCAAGCCGAACTTAAATCGACCAATTAAATAATTAAACTAAGCCTAACCAATTCATAAAATGAAAGGAAGATTACTATTAATGCTGATGGCTGTCAGCACAATTACACTGGCGCAAACGGAAGGGACTTTTACAGTTCATGAGTGCGTAGACTATGCGGTTGAAAATGCCGCTTTAATGAAAAACGCTCGCCTTAACGAGCGTTCTGCTGAAGCTCGAGTAAAAGAAACTATTGGAATTGGATTACCACAGGTTTCTGGATCTGTTGCCGTGCAGCATAGTCCAACCTTACAGCGATTTTTCTCACAATACAGCAGTGCAGGAGCAGGTTTTGGGATTACTGCCGATCAAGCTTCTCAGTTGGGGATTCAGGAAGGAGATGTGTTTGCTGCAGAGAATTTCTTCCAGCTTCAAAGTGCAGGAGATGCCAACTTAAGTTTCAATCAGCTGATTTTCAATGGTTCATACATCGTAGGCCTTCAAGCTTCTCAAGCCTACAAAGACTTGTCTATCAAGCAAAGAGAAGATACTGAAGGAAGATTGGCTGTAGCTGTTGGGAAAGCCTTCTTCAGTGTATTGATCAATGAAGACAGATTGAAGTTATATGATGCAAACATTGGTCGTCTGGATACACTTTTTCGCAATACACGTGAAATGTACAAAAATGGTTTGGCGGAGCAGTTGGAAGTTGATCGCTTGAAAGTATCACTTAATAACTTAAGAACTGAAAGAGCCTATTTTGAAGATCTCACAAAGCTCTCAAGACAATTACTCAAATTTCAAATGGGTTTTCCTTTGGAAGAGCGAATTGAGCTTACGGGTTCAATTGTGGATATGTTGAAGGAAGAACTAGAACCTATTAATTCTGACGTGATCTATGAGGATCGTCCAGACTACCGGGTTTTATTAGCTAACAAGAAGCTCCAAGAGCTAAATATCAAAAATAAGTATGCGGAATCCCTACCAACATTGGGTGCATTTGCTACTCTGGGTATGACTACTCAGTCACCCACTTTTGGTGGATTGTTCAGTACAGAGAGTGGTTTCAATGAGCAGCAGGGTGTTGGACCAGATTCTTGGTATAATTATTCTAATGTTGGTCTGAACCTCAGATGGAACCTGTTCTCAGGTCTACAAAGAAATTTCCAAATTCAACAAGAGAAAATAGCTCTTGAACAGATTGACAATACCGTAGAGATGATGGAGAATCAAATCAATCTGGATGTTATGGATGCTGGTATTACATTTAGTACCGCTTTGGAGCGGTTGGATGTGCAGCGCGAAAACATAGAACTAGCCGAAAGGGTTTTCAATAATTCTAGGATTAAATATGAAGAGGGCGTAGGATCAAGCCTTGAGTTGGTAGATGCCGACAGATCTCTCAAAGAAGCTCAAACAAACTATTACAATACGATTTTCGAAGCAATCCTTGCTAAAATAGACTTGGATAGTGCTAAGGGATTGACCAGAAAATAAACCAATGAAGAACCTAACAACAAAAGATAAAAGCATGAAACGTTTACTGTTCACTACGCTTCCAGTCGTTCTACTTATGATGGTAGGATGCGGTGAAGATAAAGTCTCGAATGATGATTTGATTGCCAGTGGAGATATCATGGCCATTCGAGCCAAAAAGAAGGAATTATCAAATCAACAGTCTGATTTGGTACAGCAAATTGCACAACTAGACTCTGTCATTGGAATTAAAGAGGGTAAAAAAAATCTCCCTTTAGTTACCACCTTTGAGATAAAGTCGACATTGTTTGATCACTTTATAGAATTGCAGGGTGATGTAATGACTCGTCAGAATGTATTGATTTATCCTGAAGCTCCGGGTATCCTTAAAGATGTAAGAGTGAAAGAAGGGGATCAAGTCAATAAAGGGCAACTACTTGCGGTAATCGATAATGGCGGAATCAGCAATCAGTTGATTCAGATGGAAACTCAGATGGCTTTGTCAAAAACAACTTTTGAGCGTCAGGCGAGTTTGTGGGAGCAAAATATTGGATCTGAAATTCAATACTTACAAGCAAAATCTAACTATGAAGTTCAGAAAAGTGCTGTTGCACAAATGAAAAGTCAGTTGGAGAAATTTGAAATTCGTGCTCCGTTTTCGGGGGTGATAGATGATTTAATTAAGGAACAAGGAACAGTCGTATCACCTGGTGGTCCTGGTTCTGAGATTTTTAGAATTATTAATCTGTCTCAGATGTATTTGGAAGTTCCGATTCCTGAGAATTACATAGGGTCTATCACAAAAGGTAAAGAAGTGAAAGTGATTTTTCCTGTGTTGGGAAAAGAGATGGCTTCATCAGTTCGTCAAACAGGTAACTATATCAACCCGAACAACAGGTCGTTCTCTGCTGAGGTTACCATACCCAACAAAGAAGGTCAGATCAAGCCTAACATGACTGCTAAAGTTTTGATCAATGACTACAAAAATGAAAAAGCCATCATGATTCCACAGAGTGTAATATCGGAGAATGCGGAAGGTGAACAATATGTTTATCTGGCTCAGAATATAAAGGATGGCACTGGACTAGTAAAGAGGGTAATTATTACTACCGGAAAAACAAATGGAGATTTGATCGAGATATTGAGTGGTTTGAAGAGTGCTAACAAAATTATTCAAGAAGGAGCGAGAAGTGTAAGAGACGGTCAGGAAGTTAAAATCATTGGAAAATAATGGATATCAATAAGAATAAAGGAGCTAAGGAGTTTCGACTAGCTTCATGGGCGATAGATAACCCATCCGTTATCTATGTGATGATCGGTCTATTCTTCTGGATTGGGTTGCAATCTTACTTTGCAATGCCTCGAGAGGATTTTCCTGAAATAAAGGAAACTAAGATTTACATAAGTACACCTTATCCGGGTAACACTGCTGAGGATATCGAAAGATTGATTACTGACCCACTTGAGGATGAACTCAAGAATGTGAGTAATCTGGTGGAGATCACCTCCACGTCTCAGGAGGATTATTCAATCATCACAGTTGAATTCGACGAGGAGATCTCAGTAGAGACTGCCAAGCAGAAAGTAAAGGATAAAGTAGATGGAGAAAAAGCTGATGAAGATTGGCCGCTTTTCAATGGTGCCAAAGTAGAACCGAACGTGTTCGACTTGAACTTATCGGAAGAGATCCCGATCATGAACATCAACATTTTAGGGGATTACCCTGTAGATAAGTTAAAGGAATTTGGTGAATACCTTGAAGATGAGATTGAAGACTTACCTGAAATCAAAGCAGTTGATATTCGTGGAGCTCAAGAGAAAGAAGTAGAGATTGCTGTAGATATTTTCAAAATGATGGCTGCTAAAGTCAACTTTGGAGATATTCTCCAAGCTATTGGTAATGGTAATATGACTATGTCTGCTGGTAATCTGAAAGCGAGTGGCCAACGAAGAACCATTCGAATATTGGGTGAAATTCAGTCACCGAAAGAATTGGAGAATTTTGTGGTCAAAACAGAGAACAATTCACCCGTTTACTTGAAGGATGTTGCAACTGTCACATTCGATGATGAAGACCAGACAACTTACGCAAGATCGTTTAATAGCAGTGTGGTCATGTTGGATGTGAAGAAACGAGCTGGTAAGAATATGATTGCCGCAGCGGATCAGATAGAAGTGATTATTGAGAATGCTAAGAAAAACGTATTTCCAAGTGATTTAGAAATAACTATTTCTAACAATTCAGCACCAAGGACACTAAACCAGGTAGATGATCTTGTAAATAATATCATCTTCGGTATTATTTTGGTTGTGACGGTCTTGATGTTCTTCCTTGGATTTAGAAACGCATTATTTGTGGGTTTTGCGATTCCCATGTCAATGTTCATGTCATTCATGATATTGTCTTCATTGGGATATACGCTCAATACGATGATTCTATTTGGTATGATCATGGGACTTGGTATGCTAGTGGATAATGGAATCGTAGTGGTTGAAAATGTCTACCGCTTGATGGAAGAAGAAGGCTTGTCTCGTATTCAAGCTGCCAAGCAAGGTATAGGTGAGATTGCTTATCCGATTATTATTTCTACTGCAACTACTGTTGCGGCGTTTGTTCCACTTGGTCTGTGGCCTGGGATCTTTGGTCAGTTCATGAAGTACTTCCCAATTACACTTTCGGTAGTACTTGGGTCATCGCTCTTTGTAGCCATTTTTATGAATTCAATGCTTGTTTCAAGGTTTATGGAAGTTGGTAAGAAGGAGCTGAGTAGAAAATCTTTAATTCGGAGTAGTATCGTGCTATTAGTATTCGGAACGTTTATAATGATCGTAGGTGGAGCAATGCGAGGCTTGGGTTCAGTCATGATAGTCACGGCTTTACTACTTTGGTTGTATAAGTATGTTGTTAAAAGACTAGCCGAAAAATTTCAAAGAAGTGCATTGGTCTGGTTTGAAAATTTCTACGAGAAGACTCTGACTTTTGCCTTAAGAAAAGGAAACGTGTATTGGTTTTTTAGTATGACAGTGGTGATGCTATTTGCGGCATTCATGTTTTTTGGCATGTCAGTGGCATCTCAGAGGACTAAAATTGAGTTCTTCCCTGATAATATCCCAAATCAAATCATAGTTTATATAGAGTACCCTCAAGGTACGGCTATTGAGAAAACGAATGAGCTGACCAGTGAAATAGAAAAAAGATTCTATGACGTAATCAATAGCTCAGAGTATATCATAGATGGTCAGAATGTCTTGGTCGCTTCAGCTGTTTCTCAGGTTGGAGAAGGTGCGGGTAATCCACAGACAGATGGTGGTTCAGCCGCTGAGATGCCTCACAAAGGAAAGATTACAGCTTCCATGAGAGAGTATAAATTTCGGGGAGGTTTTGATTCTGAAGAGTTGAGAGCTAAAGTGCAAGAAGAATTGAGCGGTATTTATCCGGGAGTTGCGATCTCAGTAGAAAAGGATGCCGCTGGACCTCCTGCTGGTTACCCAATCAATATTGAATTGAGTGGACCCGATTATGACGAATTGATTGTAGCTGCTGAGGGGATGAGAAATTTTGTCAATTCCCAAAATATTGGTGGAATTGAGGAGTTGAAAATTGATGTCAACAAAAGCAAGCCTACTATGGAAGTTGCAGTAGATAGAGAGAAAGCAGGTGAGCTTGGAGTTGCCGTCGGACAAGTTGGTAGCCAATTGAGGAGATCGCTTTTCGGAGAAAAAGCAGGAATCTATAAGAAGAATGGTGAGGACTTTGATATCAACGTCCGTTTCAATGAGGACTTAAGGTATAATACCAGTGCGCTCTTCAATCAGAACATTATTTTCCGAGATCAATCTTCTGGACAAATCAAAGAGGTTCCACTTTCGGCTGTTGCCAGCAAGAAGAACACATCGGGTTTCAGTGCCATCAAGCACCGCGATACCAAGCGTGTAGTGACTGTTTACTCTGGATTACAACCAGGCTATACCGATGCTGCGGCTATCGTCAATGAGATTCGAGAAGCGATGGAGAGTTACAGTAATCTACCAGTGGGTGTTAAAATTGACTATACTGGACAGATCGAAGAGCAGAATAAACAAATGGCCTTCTTGGTCGGAGCATTCTTCTCAGGTTTAGGATTGATTATGTTGATTTTGATTTTCCAATTTGGCGGAATATCTAAGCCGGCGATCATTATGCTCGCGATTTTCTTAAGTTTCATAGGTGTGTTTGGAGGCCTGATTATAACAGGTTGGTCTTTTGTAATCATGATGACCATGATGGGTATTATCTCCCTGGCGGGAATCGTAGTGAATAATGGAGTGGTTCTTCTGGATTATACTCAGCTACTAATTGACCGAAAGAAAGATGAACAAAACATGGGCAAAGATGACTATCTGACGAAGGAAGATGCCACAAGTGTAGTCGTACGAGGAGGCAGAGCTCGATTGAGACCTGTAATCCTTACGGCCGTAACCACTGTACTTGGCCTTATACCATTGGCTATTGGATTTAACTTGGACTTCTTCTCCTTATTTACGTCCTTCGATCCTAAGATTTATATCGGAGGGGATAACGTGATATTCTGGGGACCTCTAGCATGGACAGTAATATTCGGATTGATCGTGGCAACTTTCCTAACCTTGATCATTGTTCCGGTATTATTTACGATAGTCTATAGAATCAAGTATTGGTTCTATCAAAGACGATTGAACACAGTCGAATAAATACTAAATACATATTGCAAGTCGCTAGAAGATCCGTCTTCTTGCGACTTGTTATTTTATAACTATATGGGTAGATCAATCATCATCATATTTGTTGCGTTAGCATATTTTGCTTTAGATATTTACGTATATCAAGCGATCAAATTGGTTATTTCAGATTCAGAACCAACTACACGTAGGGTTCTCGTTGTGCTGTATTTTCTTGTATCTGCATTGCTGTTGGCCGGACTGTTACTATATCAACAACTAGATCCTAAACAGTTTGCAAGTTTGCGACTGATCATCACTACTACATTCACGATCACACTTCTTGGAAAAGTGGTGAGTGCATTGTTCTTGTTGACTGATGATATCAGAAGATTTGTTACTTACCTAGTGAGTCTATTCCCTAGCGAGACTGTAAAGGAGCGAGACCCATCCAGGTCGGAGTTTATTTCCAAATCAGCGTTGATTGCTGGCACTGTACCGATAGCCATTTTTAGCTTTGGGATTCTTTCGGGAGCTCATGATTATCGGGTTAGAAAGCATATCATTCGTTCAAAGTCACTTCCAAAATCATTCGATGGTATTCGATTGGTTCAGGTTTCTGATATTCATACAGGTAGCTTTTTCAACAAAACTGCGGTTGCTGGTGGTGTCGACATGATCAATCAGCAGAAACCTGATTTGGTATTCTTTACCGGAGATTTAGTCAATAATGAGAGTGAGGAGGCAAAACCATATCTCGACATATTCTCCAAGATTTCAGCCCCATTAGGAGTTTATTCTACCATGGGTAATCATGACTATGGGGATTACAAAAGCTGGGCTAGTCCTAAGGCTAAGCTCAATGATATTAAGCAATTACACGATATGCATCGTTATATGGGTTGGGATATTCTACTTAATGAAAACCGAATCATTAAGCAAGGAGATGAACAGCTAGCGATATTAGGTTTAGAAAACTGGGGCGCTGGTCGTTTCTCCAAGTATGGAGATTTGGCGAAGACCTACGAAGGCACACAAGATATCCCATATAAAATTCTCCTTTCACATGATCCTAGTCACTGGGATGCTCAAGTTCGTCCTGAGTACCCAGATATTGATCTGATGCTGGCTGGGCATACTCATGGGATGCAGTTTGGAATCGAGATTGGAGATTTCCGTTGGAGCCCGTCAAAATATATCTACAAGCAATGGGCTGATATGTATAAATCTGGCGAACAGTATTTGTATGTCAATCGCGGTTTTGGGTTCTTAGGATATCCGGGTAGAGTGGGGATTCTACCTGAGATCACCGTTATCGAATTAAAGACTTTCTAATATTTCATTTACCTACTGTAAGGGGATAGGCTGACTAAATAGTTTCATTGATATATGTTTCATTTTCATTTGAATACCGACTGTGAAGCCTAACTAACAAAATTAGAAATTTAACTTTACGGTTGATGGTGAGGCCGCTGAAAGGTGGTTGAACATGAGGAGGGGGCTTAGGCCCCCTTTATTATTTTCAGCTTACATGCTATCTTGGAGCTTAATTAAAACCTCATGGTGCAGAAGCTCAAAGATTTAAATCAATTTATAGAAAATGACCTTTGGACGGTCAAGCTAAATTCCTTATCAAAAGGCAGGGCATTTTGGTATAGACAACTGAGGATAGCTATCATCACTTATCGAGAGTTTACCCGGGATAATTGCGCCGAGAAAGCTTCGGCTCTGACATATTTTTCTGTTTTGTCGATTGTGCCTGTCATTGCCATGGCATTTGGTATTGCTACCATTTTCGGACTTAATGAATACTTGAATGATGAAATTGACAACTATTTCAGCGCCCAAAGAGAGGTTCTAGATTATGCTCAAGGCTTTGCCGATAACATGCTTAGTAATTCTAATGGAGGAGTTATTTCAGGGATAAGTGCTGTCTTTCTGATTTACGCAGTTCTGAAATTGTTCAATAGAATAGAAGGAGCATTTAATGACATTTGGAACACTCCGAAAGGGAGATCTATAAAGCGTAAGATTACGGATTATATGTCGGTAATCTTATTAGGACCTCTTGTGTTGGTATTATCTAGTTCTACCGCAGTATTTCTTACTACTAGTATTGAGACATTAACATCTAGTGTCGAGATTTTAGATTTTCTTAAGCCTCTCATAGTTTTTGTGCTTAATCTGGTGCCCTATACTTTGATATGGCTTTTGCTTTTTCTTATCTACTTAGTATTTCCCAACACATCAGTAAAAATCAAGCCGGCGTTAATTGCAGGCATATTTGCTGGAACAGCCTATCAGCTTGTTCAGTTTGCCTGGATCAATGGTCAAGTTTATTTAACGAGTTATAACGCTGTTTATAGCACTTTTGCAGCACTACCACTATTCTTGATCTGGCTCCAGTTGAGTTGGACTATTGTTCTTTTTGGTGGAGAATTAGCATACGCCATACAAAATGTCAATTCTTGGTCCTATGACAATGATGGACTCATCCTTCACCACAAGGCAAGGCGCAAACTCACGATATTGGTACTCAGAAGAATAGTTCTTGATTTTACTCAGAATGATTCGTCTGTGGATTTTGATATCCTATGTGACCAGTTAAATGTACCACGACGTTTTGTAACGGAGGCCATTACGGATTTGTTAGATGCGAAGTTGATAGTGAAGGTTGTTAAGGAAAATGATCTTGATGCTTATCAGCCTAGTTTTGATATCAACAAACTTGATATACATAGCTCTTTTAATAGGCTTGATAGTTTTGGCAGAGATTCTCTCCCAGGATTAGATCAGAATGAAGGTTATGATCAAATAGAGAAATTAATTGGACAGATTGATGAGCAATTGAAATCTTCTCCTGTTAATGTCAAGATCAAAGACTTATGATTTTCTGGTCTTAAATGACCATGTAAATTCAAACTCGGAGACAACAGTTCCATCTTCAAGTGCTCCAATAGTCTTGAAAGTCGCGATTTGGCTTTCATTGGTTTCAATTGCTTTGCTCACAGCCTCAAAAGCTTTCATTCCATCCTCGCAAGTAAAATAAGTTGTTCCGATAGCCTTTTTATGAAATTTAGCCTTGAGATCAACAATAATAAATGCCACGGAAGGCTTTGTTCCAGTAATAGCTAGCAGACATGGTGAGGCAGTAGACAATTCGGCAGCCATACTTTGTACAGCGAAGTATGTGCTGCTAAAAGGATTTTTAGTGATCCAATTATAAGGTACGGAAGTAACACACTTTTCGGTGGATAACGATCTTAATCTCATACCTGCAAACAATCCCATTGGAAGTTTCGTGAGCAGGAATAAAGTGAAGCTTAGGCGACTGGTCACCTGAGCTTTGAGTTTTTTCTGTTTCGGTCTTAATTCAATCATTACCAGAATAAAGCATAAAGAACCACCAGGAGTAAACTTACCGCAAATGCTCCAATGCTAAATGCTGGTGAGGTTTTGAACAATGTCGGAGAGATAATAATCCCTTTTTCATTGTCTTCACCTTTGCCATCAATATAACTAACGATAACAACAACTAGCATCGACAGGAGGCATGCAAGTCCCATTTGATTCATAAATGGCATACTTGGAAATAATTTAAGTCCCATCGCGATAGGAACAGAAAGTATAGCTCCCCAAATGGCGCCTTTATTAGTCGCTTTTTTCCAAAATAGCCCAAGAAGAAATACCGCCAAAATCCCTGGACTAACAATACCAGTATACTCTTGAATGAATTGGAATGCTTGATCTATTCCTCCCAAAAGAGGAGCCATGATACAGGCGATTACCAATGCAACTGCAGCGGATATTCTACCCATATTTACTGTTTGCCTGTCATTAGCATTCTTATTGATATACTGCTTGTAGATATCCATCGTAAAAATGGTGGAAGTAGAGTTGAGCATAGACGCCAAGGACGACACTACGGCGGCCGCCAATGCGGCAAATGCAATTCCTTTTAGTCCGACTGGTAAGAGCTGCAGTAGCCAAGGATAAGCCTTATCTGATTCTCCAGGGCCTGGTATATTCATTGCTCCAGCTTCGCCAAGTCTTGCCATTATTTCTGGATCATTCACCATCACGTATGCTGCAATACCCGGTATGACTACAATAAATGGAATGATTAGCTTAAGAAATGCAGCCATCAGAATTCCTTTTTGCGCCTCTTGCAATGACTTGGCAGCAAGTGTTCTTTGAATGATGTATTGATTGAATCCCCAATAATAAAGGTTAGCGACCCACATTCCTCCAACAAGTACCCATATCCCCGGAAGATTCATGTACTCTGGATTCGCCTGATCAAGGATCATGTGGAATCGCTCAGGTACAGCATCAATGACTAAACTAAAGCCAGCTATCATTCCCTGTCCATCTGACAATGCATCTAGCGCAAGATAAGTCGTGAGGATACCACCAAAGACCAAGAAGACTACCTGAACCACATCAGTCCAAGCAACGGCGGATAGTCCGCCGTACAGGGAATAAGCTGCCGCAAATAAAGAAAGGCCTATCACTCCATAAATCATAGGTACACCCATGATGGTTTCCAGAGCCAAAGCGCCTAGATATAAGACCGAACTGAGGTTCACGAATACATATAAGGCGATCCAAAATACTGCTAGGATTGTTTTCAGTTGTGTGCTGTAACGTTTTTCAACAAATTCCGGAATCGTATAAAGCCCTTTTTCTATGAAGATTGGTAAGAAATACTTACCAACGATAATCAATGTCAGTGCAGCCATCCATTCATAAGAAGCTATGGCTAAACCACTCGCAAAGCCTGATCCTGACATTCCAATGAATTGTTCTGCAGAAATATTCGCTGCTATTAGAGAAGCACCTATTGCCCACCAAGGCAATGATTTACTAGCCAAAAAATAGTCTTCAGCGTTTTTTTCGTGACCTTTCTTATCTCTTGAGACGTAGAGTCCGACACCTACTATAAGGAGACAGTAACCTACAAATACAATGATGTCAACAGTTGAAAAATCCATAAAATATGATTTGGTTAGTAGATGGTATTTTTTGGCAATATATTAATTCACACCACAATAAAGTAATCGAATTAGCCGGCACATGCTAAATGACCAATAAGTCGGTGAAATATGACCTATTTGTCCCCTTCGTGCTTAATGATTTTCTTTTTCTCTTGATTTAGGAAAAAGTTTTCCAGAGTCGATTCGAAAAATTTCAACATTAAAGCCAGTAATCCCTTAATTCCCAATCCTAAATGGGGGATGGAAATAAACTTCTCGATAATAGGCTCAACAAAGTACTCTTCAGAGATAAATAGAATTATCGCCAAAGTGAACATGATGGTGGAGGCTTTTCTACCCACCCGAGCTTTGGCTAGCTCCCCAATGGTAGACTCCAACTCAACGTTCTTCGTCTTGATCTGATTATTCTGTTCTTTGATCTGAAAGTTCGCATTATCTAGCTTCTTCTGCAGCCTATCAGAAACTCTAGTAATTACCTTAGCCTGAGCAACAAGGTCTTCATAATCATCAGTAAAACCCTCAATATCTTGCTTGTAAATGGCGTGCGTGTCAAGTCTAGCCCTGAATTCCTTGAGTCTTCTGATTTCATCATGATAGAGCTCACTCGGTCCTTCCATAAAGGCTTTATTAGAATTCTTCTATTTCAAGAAAATTAAAGTCAAGGTCTAAGAGGTCAGCATAATCTTCCCCAGCTTCCATCATATCTTCATCGTCTTCTTCGTAATACCAGTTGATGATGAGGTCTTTGTCAGAATCCTCAAATCTGCTCAACCGTTTGAATACATCGAAAAGACATTTAGAAGAACTAGTGTTGAAGTATTCAAATGAAAAGTTAGCCGTAAGCTTAGGGAGGTCACTCTCCAAAAAAGCCTCTAGTCCTTCAATGATTTTTTGATAGAAAAGGATAGAATTTTCAGGGCTCGACCTTCCCTTGACTTCCAGGATTCCTTCTTCAGGATCGAAGTTTACAAGAGGCGTAACTCTGGATGGCTCGATAAAAAATTTTTCCATATGAATACTGGAACTTATTTATTTTGGATTAATCTACTCTTGGCAATCTAACTTGAAGTGTGAAGTAGGAAACGCTATCGTTAACAGATTGAAATTTATATCTTAATTTTTCTCCTCCCGTTTTTCGAGCAATATCAATGAATCCAAGTCCACCGGTACCTTTGTCAGTGAATTCCTGTTCTTTAAGAGCAGTCTTATAGAGTGCTCGAAGCTCTTCAGGCCCTACTGCATTGATATCATCAAGTCTCCTCTGCACTTCATCTATTTTATCCGTAGGTATATAATTACCTGTTTGAAGACTATAAAATCTTTTTCTTGCGGCGATCATAATCAAAGCTGACCTTGAATCATAACTGTTAATTTCTCCTTGACCAGCATTCACTTCGTCAAGATGATAATACAGGTTTTGAATACACTCAGTAGCGACATTGTAAAATTTCTTCTTGACCTTTCGGTTTTCTTCGAGTTCCTCAAGCCGTTCTTCTAAAGTTGCTATCATTGAAGTCACGAGATCAAAAGTCAATTCTCCCTTATACATCAAAATGATATTTTGATCATATATATTCTTATAACTTCTTAGATAATCCATACTCAGGCAATTCTTAGGTTATATCTTTTTGGGATAATGCTTTAATGTTCCAAGACTAATCGAAATCTTTTAAATTTCTAAGAGATTTTAAGTATTTCAGAATAATTTCCTTTAATCTTGATTTTTGCATTTATTGAAGGATTTTCATTTAACTCAGATTTATTCCTGTTGAGTTCTCATTAATTCGAATTGACCCCTTAATTCCATTCTGCTTAAAGTTTTGTTGATTATCATACACAGTCATTTTACTTGTTATTTATAAAATCATAATGATCTTAATGAGTAGATGGAGATTGACTGGTAGTGAGCTAGCATTTTTATAAGCTTTCAAATTACAGTAGGATTAATTCAGGTGTATTTTACAATAGAAACGATACAAAAGCAGCAAATATGTTAAAGAAGGATTTATATGCTATCGCATACGCAGTTACCGCACTGATAGTCGCGGGCTCGGTGGCCTACTACGTGTTCTTCGTTCAGAAAGATTTGATAACCAACTTCAATGAAGATCCTGCAGTAGTTAGAACTTCTGCCAAGCAGTCTTCTATGGGTCAGGCGATAGTTAAAACCGCTTTGGGGATGGGCTATTCTACTAACGAAAGGAATTTTTCTATCTTCCAAGCAGAGCTGAGTAGGATACTTCCTGTTTGGAGAAGGGGACATCAAGCATTAATTGATGGTGATTCGGAACTTGGAATTTCAAACCCAGCAAAAACTAGTGTCTACGAAAATCTCCAAGAGGACTTAAGGTTCTTTTACGAGCAAATGGATATTAATGCAACCAACTTATTAGAAGTAGAATACACGGAGAATAATACGGATATTAATGCTTTATCTCTAAGAAGTTCGATTGAAACACTGATTAATACTGTTAGAAAGTACGAGACTGCTTCTGATAACATTACAGACTACTTTGTTAAAGAAGCGCAATCATTCAAAACAGGATATAGCCTAATCGAGAAAATTGTATTTGCTGGCTTCATCGGGTTCATGCTTCTTCAGGCACTATTCGTATTCAGACCTCTCGTTAAATTGGCAGGTGATAATTATTTGACAGCAAATAAGGCTTTCGTTAAGGTTAAGAAATCTGAAGAAGAGTTGAAAATTAACTTTAAGAAACAGAAGCTAATTAACAAGAAGTTATACGAGTCTCGCAAAGAGATAGAAGAGAACAACAAGAAACTTAAAGAGTCTGAAGGGAAGTTGTTAAAATCTTCTGAGGAGCAAATCAGAATTAATGAAAAATTGATTGGAGCTCAGGAGGAATTGAACAATGCTTACAAGAGGTTGCAAGAATCTGAAATTGAGATTAGAGAATTAGCTGATAAGCAGCTTCAGGATAATGAGAAATTGTTTTTGGCTGAGAAGAAGTTGAAAGACATTCTCAAACAAGAGCAAAAATCCAAAGAGGAACTCAATATGGCTATGAATTCACTCAAAGGAGCCCAATCTCAGCTTGTCCACTCAGAGAAAATGGCATCACTTGGTCAATTGACAGCTGGTATTGCTCATGAAATCAATAATCCAATCAATTTCATTTCGAGCGGTATGGTATCTATTAAGATGTCTATAGAATCGATGAGAGAGATATCAGACGAGTATTCGAGATTGGATGAAGGAGCGGATTTAGATGAAGTAATGGAAAATATTAAGGAGTTGAAGGAGGATCATGAGTATGATGAGATATTGGAGGAGTTGGATGAACTCGTCAAAGATGTTAATTATGGAGTAACACGGACTATAGAGATTGTTAAGGGGCTAAGGGTGTTCTCAAGGTTGGATGAAGAGGAGTCCAAATCTGCTAATGTCAATGAGAATTTAGACGCTACACTGACTCTGCTGAGAAATAAGACTAAGAATACCATTAAAGTATCGAAGTTTTATGATGAGAAAATGGAAGATATCGAATGCTATCCCGGTCAGCTGAATCAAGTATTTATGAACATTCTGAATAATGGAATTCAAGCGATTCCTAATGATAAGAAAGATGGAGAGATTACTATCTATACTGAGGAATTGGAAAACGAAGTAGTCATTAGGATTAAGGATAATGGAATGGGAATTCCTGAAGATATTAAAAATAGAATTTGGGAACCTTTCTTTACGACAAAGGCTGTTGGGGTAGGTACGGGTTTAGGGATGTCAATCACTTATGGGATCATTCAAAAGCATAATGGAGAGATAGAATTGACCAGTGAGGTAGGCCAGGGAACCGAGTTTGCGATCAGACTTCCCAAAAAACTTCAAAAGGTCAAAAAGACTGAAACTAAAAAAGTTACTGAAAGCAAGTAATTGTTATTTTTGCAGTCAATTTTAGACAGAAGAAAGAATGGAGGAAGTACAAGAGCCTAGGATTTCGAACCGACCGGTCAAAGAGAAGAAGTACTCTTTACTCTATGTGGACGATGAAGCTACGAATCTTAGGGTATTTAAGTCTAATTTCAGGAAATTCTTTAAGGTATTCACAACCACAAGTCCTTTCGAGGCTATTGATATTCTAAAGGAAAATGATATTCAGGTCATAGTTACAGATCAGCGTATGCCTGAGATGACGGGTACTGAATTTCTTGAGAAAATCTTACCCGATTATCCTGACGTGGTTAAAATAATTCTTACTGGATTCACGGATATTGAAGCAATCAAAGACGGTATCAATCGATGTGGTATCTATAAATACATAACCAAGCCGTGGAATTTCGAAGAAATGAAGGGCGTGCTAGATCGTGCAATGGAGAGCTATCAGATTTCTGTAGATAGTGAAGAGCATGTCAAGGATTTGGAAGTTTCCAATACTGAATTAGAGCGCCGAGTAACGGAACGTACGGAAGAGCTTAACACGATCAATAAAAGACTTATCGATAGCATCAGGTATGCGGGGCTATTGCAGCAGTCGATGCTTCCTAATGAGCGTTATTTGAGTAGAATATTTTCTGATCATTTCGTGATGTATCGGAATAAGTATCTTTTCAGTGAAGAATTTATATGGACTACTAGTCTGAATTTCAGATCGGAAGATTATACGGTAATTGCACTAATAGAATTTGACGGTAAAGGAATTGTAGGATCTTTAAAGACATTGATAGCTGATTCTATTCTTAACGACCTAATTCAAGATCGAAAAATATTTCACTCTGGCGATATCATCAAAGAATTGACCGATGAACTAGACGCAGCAGGATCTAAAGAGCTGCAGTGTGATATGAAGGTATCAGTAGCACTTTTTGATAATAACGCCAACACTTTACAGTTTAGCGGTATTAATCAGGACATGATTATTTTTACTGGAGGTGAAATGGTTGTGCTGGAAGGAGAGTCCAGTGATAATATATCTGATCTCATGGCAGATAAGATTGAGATTGAGGAAGATGCTACGTATTACATGTTTTCCAATGGCTATTTTAATCAAGAGAATCAAGATGGCGTCAAATTCTCACAAGAGAAGTTTGAGGAGATGCTCAAGTCAATACAAAATAAGCCTCTACCCGAGCAATACAAGTTTCTTAATCAAAATATCGATGATTGGATAGGAGATAACGGGATGAGTGATGATATTTCAATAATAGGATTTAAGCTCTAGAATTAGAATGGCGATCAAAGCAAGTAATTTTAAGTCATGGTGCACCGAAAACATTAGTCCACAGTCTTGGACTAGGATTTGTTTGAGATGTGTAGATGAAATTAGAGCAAAAGGTTACAATCTGAAGCAAATGGAAGAGCTTAATCCTGACGTAGAGTTGGATGCCGAATTGAGCAATAGTTTAAATGTTGCTTTGGGTGATTTATACGAGCTCACTGTAGATGAAAGCCTTCTTGTTTGATCTAAGCCAGTCGTCCAGTCAATCTCTTTTATATTTCCATTCCAAAAACCAATACATCATCAGTCTGAGGTGTTTTACCTCTCCAAGATTCAAAGGCGTCTTCTATTTTTTGAAGCTGTTCCTTCATAGGTAGGTGAGCGTTTGTGGTAATTAGTTCTTTGAACTGCTTACTCATGAATTTCTTATCATTTTCGCCACCAAATTGATCTTGGAAGCCATCAGAAGCCATATAAAGTTTATCACCTACTTCAAGTTGGATTTCGACTTTGGATAATTTTTCAGAGACTTCTTTTTCGTCTCCTTCAATTCCTCCTATCATATATTTAGGACTTTTGAATGTGAGTAATTCTTCAGTTCCTTTTTTGATCATTCGTAATGGAATACCAGCTCCTGCAAATTCCATTTTTAAGCTATCAAGGTCAATAACGCAAAGTCCCATTTCCATGCCGTCACGGTTAATGGCATGGTCACTTTGGAGTTCGAATTTTATAACCTTATCGAGTCTTGCTAAAATCTTATTCGGGTCAATATAGTTTTGGTAATAGATAATATTCGTTAGTTGATTGCTCCCCATAATAGACATAATTGCCCCTGGCACACCGTGTCCTGTGCAATCTGCACATACGATGACTAAGTACTCATTTCGTCCTAATCTGACCCGCTCAAACCAATAGAAATCACCGCTTACCACATCTTTTGGTGAGTAGAAGATGAACAGGTCTTTAACTAGTTTGCTGATAGATGATTGTGATGGTAAAATTGACTGCTGAATTTTCTGAGCATACATCAAGCTATCGGACACTTGTTTATTTGCCTGAGCCAATTGGAGGGCTTGATTTTTCATTTCCTCCTTTTTCAGATTGACTTCTTCATTCAATCTTCTCTGTAACTCCAAACGTTTCACTAGACCTTGAGAAGCCTTAGCTAGCATCGAAGCGAGCTTTCCAATTTCATCCTTAGATTCGATCTTAATTTCTGTTTCTAAGTTGCCATTACTCACTTCCTCAGCCAAATTGGTGAGCCGAACAATGGGTCGAACAAAAAGATGTGCTGAGATTAATGAAATCAAAAGTGATACGCCAAGAATCACCATTATTACTATTAGTAGTTCTGATTGCAGTTCTTCAAATGGTAAATAGGGATCAACTGAGTTAGAGAGTAAAGCTTTCTTTATTGTTCTCTCCAGCGCACTATTGAAATAGAAATAGAAAACGGATGATGAAAAAACTACAAGTGAAACGCAAAGTAAAGAGAGCTTAGTGTAAATGTTCATTTCTGGTTATTCGTCTTTCTGCTTCTTTGTAAACTAGCAAATTTATAGAGATTCAAACGATTGAGCTAGCTATTTTTTATCAGGAAAGTGGTCTTAGGTGGAATCCGAATGACATGTTTTATTATTTTAGCGCAGAAATCAATTTGGCCTATGTACAGAGTTCTTTTTACACTTCTTATTTTTTCATTTATAGCAGAAGCTAAGTCTCAGAACTTAACTGTTTATCGGAGTGAAATGAAGGTAGATGTAGTACTTGATCAAATAGTCAGCGTTATTCAAGAAAGTGAAGATTTGATATTTTTTGAGACAGTTTCACATGACGAAATTGCCAAGGATAGGGGCCTGGATTTGCCTCCTACTAGAAGTGTCCTCTTCGAAGATCCAATACTAACTACTTCCCTTATCCAATGTCAAGTTACAGCCGCTTTAGATCTTCCTTTAGAAATTCTTATTTGGGAGGAGCATGGAGATGTTTACGTCGGTTTCGTTGACCCTAAGTATATGATTCGGAGGTTTATGATTAGTGATTGTGACGAAACCATTAAGTCTCTGTCCGCTGTTCTTACCAAAATCTGTATAAAAGGACTAAGAGAAAATTACTGATAAACGGAGAAATTTATTACATATGATAAGTTATCCCAGTCGAAACGAATAGCTGTAGTATCTAATTCAAAGGTCATTTCTTCTTCAAAGCTTGATTTTGTAGGTGTGACCTCAATGCGTAGAGCATCTTTCGTCTGATCATAATTATATGACCCCCACTGATCCCATTCTTTATTTAGAATAATAGTCCAAGGTTCATTTTCTCTTGGTATTGTGAAAATGGAATAAGCGCCTTTCTCTAATAAGTCACCTTCAACTATTAAATCACTAGTCGTCTTTAAATAAGTTGCTTTGTTCGCACCGGATCTCCAAATAGTGTTATAAGGCACAAGACCTCCCCATACTTTCCTCTTTTTTACTCTAGGACTACTATACTCGATATTAATCGTGTAAGTAGAAGTAACTAACGAATCACACGCAGCTGGAGATGGCCTATTCTTCCGGTCAGGAGTACAACTAAGAACACAAAATAGCACAGAAATGAACAACATTCCAGAAACCATCGAGCCAAAAAGTGTATTGAATTTGTACATATACCTGTTCTTTAACGGTCACTTTCAAATAATGTTTATCAAATTAATGTGCTGATATATAGTTAGTTACGCATTAAGGTATGTTTTTTGAACCTACGTTAATTTTATCAACTAGATCAAGTCCATATGGGTATTATTGGAATCGAAATTCCACAATTGAATGAAGAACAGGAAATAGAGGTAGAAGTAAGGGTTAATGGCATCAAAAAACAATACAACTATCGTGTCGAAATTTTCTATTGGGATGAATGTCCTTACCCTTCAGAAGACAGAGTTGAATGCATCAGACAGCTCATTAATCATTATGATCAAGACTGGGATTTAACCCATATTGGTTTACCAACAGATGACTACATCCCAATTACCTTTCGTAAAAAAAGAGTTAAGTCTTAGAAAGGTAAATCACCATCAGATGAAAAGTCTTCTTTCATCCAATTGTCTTCTTTTTGTGGCAATGGTGCTTCAGAGCTAGGTTGCGCTGGCGTGCCGGAATTATTCTCCAACCTCCAAGCCTGTAGTGTGTTGAAATACTTCACACCACCTTTTGGGTCATTCCATTTTCTTCCTTTCAGGTTGAATGATACAGTTAATTCTTCCCCTACGTTGAAATCGTCTAGCTGTTGGCAGTTGTTCTGGATCAGTTCCAATTTAATAAATTCTGGGTACTGCGGATTTTCAGCGAACTCAATAACGAATTCTCTTTTCTTAAAAGAAGCTGAAACTTCTTGTGTCTCGAACTTCTCTGTTAATTTGCCTTCTATGGTCATGATTGTTATTTAAACTATTTCTCAAATTTGCAGTTCATTCTAGGGATATGAAAAGATCTAAGAAGATTTTTTTGATTGTGTCAGCTATTTTTCTTCTAATCATGATTTTGATTGGATACGATATTAGCAACAGAACAACTTGGCCGGGGGCGAACAAGAGTCTTCCTGAGCGAATTGAGAATAATAATAAATGAAAGGGAACAAAGTAGATATCACTAAAATTGATTTTGAAAAAGAGCGAGAGAAAATAGCCGACTTCCCCGGACTCATAGCGTTTGCCCACACTGTAGGAAGTGCACTCATCAAGCCTGAAGATAAAGGTAAGATAAAAGGCCAAGCTTTGGCGGCTATGCATGATCAGACGGATCGAGAATATAATAGAATAATGCACGACATGAAGGTTCTCTTGGATCAAGCAAGAACCCTTCAAACACGAGTTGATATTTCAGAAAGGATTTACAATGCTGGAATCTCATTTAAACCTGTGATTCATCAGGTTTACCACCTTTATCTGAGAGAAGATGGTACTGATTTACTATCGATGATTGCACCAAATGAATGGGGTGCTAATCGAAAGAATCTGGTGTATCAAGAGTCTGTTAGATTGCTGGCCGATCACACTTGGGAATTATTGAATTATAAGGAATAAAATATTAATGACGAATACTATAAATATGAGACTGTATAAAAGCTTCCTTTTAGGAATACTCCCTGTTTTACTAATGCTGTCAGTTGTATCTTGCTCTTCCGAGAAGGAGGGTGATTTGGTACTTGATTGTTCGGACTCAGGTTTGAGCATTGAGATTTTGGATCAAACAAATGTGAGCTGTGAGACAAGCGGATCAGTAACGGCAACTGCCTCAGGCGGTGAGGAAGGCTACATGTACAGTCTTAATGGTGGACCAATGCAATCGTCAGGGAATTTTCAAAATTTAGCCTCAGGGAGTTATTCGATTGAGGTAATAGATGCGAATGACTGTAGCTCTTCTGTTTCTGTAGATATTTCTCAGGCTGATGGCTCGATTGCACTAAATGTTGGTGAGACGACTCCTGCAACTTGTGGCTTGCCTGATGGAGTGATTGAAATTAATGCTTCTGGTGGAGATGGATCATTCGAATACAAAATAGAAGGAGGTGATTTTCAAGATTCAAACATTTTCTCTGGATTAGCCCCGGGTGGTTATACATTTACAGTAATGGATGGTGCTGGGTGTTCAAGTACTATTTCAGCTGTTTTAGAGTCTCTTTCAGGAGATTTGACATTATCAGTTGTTTCGACCCAAGGTGCTGGGTGTGGGACTTCTAATGGCTCGGTAGAGCTTAGTGCCTCTGGTGGTGATGGGAGCTACATGTTCCAAGTTGGTACGGGTAGCCTACAGTCTTCATCAACGTTCAATAGTCTAGCTCAGGGCTCTTTTGAGTTTACCGTAGTTGATGGAAGTTCTTGCAGTACGAGCATAAGCCAAGATGTGTCGGCTGGTGTAACACTGACCAATGATGTCATGCCGATTATTAATGCCAATTGCTCAATAAGTGGATGTCATAACGGTTCTCAATCGCCCAATTTGAGTACAAAATCTCAAATCGTAAATAGTGCAGCTAGAGTAAAAGCACGAACAGCTAACCGTACGATGCCTCTGGGTGGGACATTGTCACAGACTGAAATTGATTTGATAGCGTGCTGGGTGGATGATGGAGCGATGAATAACTAAAATCGACCTCTGAGAGTAATCAAATAATTTCTACCAGGGGCACTTATACCGGAAGAGTAAGGTCTATAATGTTGATCCAATATATTTTCGATTCCCAACTGAACAGTGATATGTTCAGAGAAGTTGTACTGTGATTTGACATTCAGTGTAAACCAACCTGGAGACCCTGAATCAGTATAGAGGTAATATTTGTCCACTATTTCGCTCGGAGGGATGTCCAATTTTGGCTTAGAGAAGTTGAAATCGGAATAAAATTCCGATTTCAACTTTCTCAATTGATGAATAAGAGCAAAACGCCCGAAAGTAGGAGGAATGTGTCTTAGCGGCTCTTCGCTACCAAGCAGATAACCTTCTGTAAAAGTGATAGTTGCGGTGGCACCTAAGTATTCACTTAGCTCCGATGAAATTTTGATGGAGCCCCCATATATTTTTGCTTTATTCGCATTTACTTGGGCCCTGACTTCCTTAAGTTCTCCATCAATAGTAATGGTGTCTGCCCCGTTGATCTCACTAATTCCTCGTACAATAGCATTGGAAAGGGTACTGTGAAAGACTACTGCATTGAATAATAATGCATCTGATTTATGCTGGTAAGAGAGCTCTTGATTATAAGAAAATTCAGGTTTAAGCTCTGCATTGGGTACTACGACGATATCATTATCTATTTCAAATAACTTACCCACATCATCTACATTGGGAGCTCTAAACCCAGAAGAGAACAGTAAATTCCAAGTAGATCTGTCGGTTGGCTTGTACACAAGTCCCGCCATTCCATTCAGTGCTTGATTGGCAATAGACAAGTCTTCGAGCAGTAAGTTTGAAGCTGAGTTGTCATTCGTTTTTGCATTGAGATTTACTGCGCTCAATCGCATACCTGCATTGATAGTCCAGCGATTATCATATCTGTAGACATAGTTTCCGTATAATGCCGAAGTGTAATACTGACTTCCCTGGTTTGGGTATCGACTGCTCGTAGGAGTTACATCTCCAGTTTCAATGTCTTTTCTTATACCATCACTTTTCACATGGTTGTAAAAGAAATCATAACCGTAAAAGAGACTTGATTTTGAGAATTCTTTATCAAAATCAATGCTTAAAGTATATAAATCAACTTGTTCAGAGTTTGTGCGTAAAGAGGGATTTCCAAATCGACGATCATTTCTACTCTCCTCATAATTTTGATAAGCTGCGGTGACTTTTGCTTGATTGTACAGTGACGTGGGTCTGAATAGTGTGTATGACAAACTATGCATCATCCATTTCTGCGGTCCGTAGTACCATTCGGCATATACCAAGGAGTCACTATCTTCTTCCATTAGGTTTAAGCGATCGTATCGAGGAATATCAGAAGTTGTGCTGTAATATGCTCCATATACCAGTTCAGAAGTTTCGCCAGTTTTTAACCCTACTTTACCAGTTAAGTTGAGTAGATTAAATCCGGAACCTCTTTGGTTATTTCTATCTGAATTCTGAACTAAGATGTCCGATCCTCCGATTGATTTGACATAATTGTCTCTAAAAAAGAAGCCCTCATATGCTTGAGATCTATTTTTTCCTGCTCTAAGATCTCCTAATGTTGTGGAGGATATTGCTCCATAGAAACTTAGCTTTTGACCTTCTATGAGTAGGTTCATGCTTCCTGTTTGCTCCTGCGTTGCAGACGAATACCTCCCAAAAACATTTCCTTGAACGAGCGGCTTATCGAGATCATTGAACGTGAGATTCTTGGTATGAAAATCCATTACTCCGCCCATGGCATCACTACCATACATTACAGAACCAGGGCCATAGATTACTTCCGTGCTGGCTATAGAATTGACGTCTATGTTGAGAATATTTTGAAGATTTCCACTTCTATAAATGGCATTATTAAGCCTTACGCCATCTACTACTAATAATACGGAGTTAGCAGAAAATCCTCTCAGCATTGGAGAACCCCCGCCTAACTGACTTTTCTGAACAAATAATTCGCCACTTTGGGCTAAAAGATCAGCCGATGTAGCAGGATTCTGAAAGACAATTTTCTTGGCATTAATTGAAAGGATTTCCTGTGAAACTTCGTCTTTGTCTTGTTCCCATCTATTGGAGGTTACGGTCACTTCGTCAAACTGTATAATGCGCTCCACTAGCTTCACTCTGTATCCTAGTTCTCGTATTTTTTGAATTTCAATTCGCTTTTCGATAAAGTTCGGATGCTGGAGTATGACTATTCCTCCATCTGGGAAGTGGGAGATGTCTGCCATACCATCTACTTCAGTAAAAGCGGTACTACTTTGATTCTCGTGATAGATGAATACATCGGCAATTGGTTCGAAAGAAGCCCGATTTGTGATAGAAATGGTTTGTGCTATTGTTATCTGAAAAATGGTCGTGAGTACAAGAGCACTCCAAACTTTGATCATAAGTAATATTTTGCCCTCTGGTGCAAAAATCTTGCCGCTAGTGTGCCTTGTTCTATTTATTTTCAAGCTTTCATTTATATAATTGTCTATGCCAATTATCGAGTCCTCGAAGTATCTAAAGCGTCCATTTTACATGTGGAATTCACATATGGAAACGATCATTCCTTCGATGTTTTTTAATGTGAAAGAGGAATTTTATACCTCTGAGAGACTGGAGTTAAATGATGGTGATTTTCTGGATTTGGATTGGGTGAAAAATGGAAACAGTAAGTGCATAGTGCTAACTCACGGACTGGAAGGCGATAGTAATAGGTACTATGTGAAACGCACAGCCAAGTATTTTAGTGAAAGGGGTTGGGATGTTTTGGCATGGAATTGCAGAAGTTGTGGAGGAGAGATGAATCGATTGCCTCGATTTTATCATCACGGTGATACGGATGATTTGGAGACTGTGATTAAAGAAGCGCTACGAGGGACCTATGGTACAGTGGTGTTGAGTGGATACAGTATGGGAGGAAGTATGACACTAAAGTATCTGGGTGAAAAACCTCGTGACTCAAGGATAAAGGGGGCTGTGGTTTATTCAGTTCCATGCAACCTTAGGGATAGCGCTGAGATATTAAAGCTAAAAAGTAATCGCTTCTATGAGCAGCGGTTCTTAAAAAAGCTGGTCGACAAAGTGAAAATTAAGGCTCAGACTCATAAAGAGATTAATGCTGATAAAGCTGATGAGTTAGTAGATTTTGATTCCTTTCATGACGTTTTTACTGCACCATTACATGGATTTAAGAGCAAGGAGGATTTTTTTCGCCAATCAACCTGCGACCAGTTTCTGAGCAGTATCGCTATCCCAACACTAATTGTGAATGCAATAAACGATCCAATGCTAGGAAAACTATGTTATCCATATCACCAAGCAGCGAATAGTGAAAGTGTATTTTTGGAAACTCCTAAACAGGGAGGTCATGTCGGTTTTACCCTGCTAGGAAAAGCGCATAGCTTCATAGAAGTGCGGACAGAAGAGTTTCTCAAAGAGCATTTGATTGATTAATCAGTTTTTAATGCTTCAAAACTCAATGAGGCTGAATTGATACAATAGCGCAATCCCGTTGGTTTGGGACCATCTGGGAAGATATGACCAAGGTGACCGTCACATCTTGCGCAGTGCACTTCGGTTCTTTCCATACCAAAAGTCTTGTCTACCGTTTCACCTACATTATTCTCGTTTATTGGTTCGTAAAAACTTGGCCATCCAGACCCTGATTTGAATTTGGTGTCTGACAAAAAAAGTGGTAGTTCACATGCAGCGCAAGAGTATGTTCCTATAGTTTTGTTATCCCAATATTTACCTGTGAAAGCCCTTTCAGTTCCTTGCTCTCTAAGAACATAATATTGACTTTCACTGAGTTTAGTTTTCCACTCTGAATCTGTCAGATCTAGCTTATCAACTCGTGAAGTGACTTTAGATTGACTTTGCTCCTTCTTGGAATCTTGTGCACAAGCAATGCTAAATAGGGCTATAGAAATACTAAAAATTAGAAATATTGATCTTGACATGGGTTTTGCGTTTGGTGTGTAACATGATTAGACTACCAAAAGGTTTGATTTTATTGAAATCTTTTCAGAGCCAGACCTGAAACATGTTCGCCGATAGACAAAGAACTCGTAGCAGCAGGAGACGGGGCATTCCCAACATTTATGATTTTTTCATTTTCAAGAATTAAAAAATCGTCAATTAACCCACCTTCTCTATCGCATGCCTGAGCACGAACACCCGAACCTCCTGGCTCAAGATCGGTACTTTTAATATCAGGAAGTAGCTCTTGAAGCGCTTGAGTAAATGCTTTTTTAGAGTATGAACGGTAGAATTCACCCAAGCCCGTCCGCCAGTATTTGGCTGCTACTTTTCTGAATCCCTTCCATCCAAGACTCTCTGCGAATTCTTTGAGATTCACATCTGATTTGGAATAACCCTCTCTTTTATAAGCTAAAACAGCATTGGGGCCAGCCTCTACGCCACCGTTTATCATGCGTGTGAAATGCACACCTAAGAACGGAAAGTTAGGATCAGGAACAGGATAGATAAGGTTTCTCACCAAGTGTTCTTTCTCCTTTTTTAGTTTGAAATACTCACCTCTAAAAGGGATGATTTTGTAGTTCACCGGAATGCCCGTCAGTTTTGCAACTTTGTCCGAGAAGAGACCGGAACAGTTAATGACTAATCTTGTTGTCAATGTCTGACTTGGAGTAATGACTTCTATCAATCCGGCATTTTCCTTGATGTCAATGACCTTGTTTCCGGTATGGATAGTCCCACCGAAATGCATGAATTTTTCCGCATATTTCTGTGCTACGAGCTTATAGTCTATGATTCCAGTTTGTGGAACGAATAGCCCTTGGACGCCATTGACATACGGTTCGTGCTCCTTTAACTCATCCCGCACAAGTCTTTTTATTCCGTCAAGACCATTGGCGATCCCTCTTTCGTGGAGGGTATTCAGTGCAGTGATCTGACTATCCTTTGTGGCCACTACTATTTTACCACAGAGGTCATAAGGGACTTCTTCTTCATTACAAAACTTCAGAAGTCGATTGTAGCCATCGACGCAGTTTTTCGCTTTTAGACTTCCAGGCTTATAGTACAGACCAGAATGAATCACACCGCTATTATGGCCTGTCTGATGCATGGCAAGATCACTTTCTTTCTCTACAAGTGTGACTCTTAATTTAGGGTTTTGTTCCTTGATTCTCAGGGCTGATGCTAGCCCCACAATTCCTCCACCGATGATTACTACGTTGTACATATTTGTATTCTTACTCCTGGACAAAGATGAAAATTACCTTACTCATTGATCTCAATCAACCGGATTTTATTTTCAATAATGGCATTATTAAGTGCAGGGATGTCTTGTTTAAAAACCTTTTTCAGTTTATCCATTTCTGTGTCTATTGCTCCAAAGACTTCTTGCTTAAACGCCAAAGCTTGATCGGTTGGAGGATTGTCTCCGTAAGAAGCAATAGCTGCAAGGTGTCCAAGTTTATTATTCAGTCTAACAGGGAAATTCAATGGATCTTGCTGGCTCTCATTTTTCGTTTGATAAAGTGCTTTTTCGATCGTTGATATTTCGTCGATAATAGCATTGGCCTGTTCAAGTAACTTTTTTCCGTCGGTCTTAGGAATTATTTCTATTACAGAATTGATCTTAGCTCTCGCTTTTCGGATGTTGATAATCGCTTCGTGCGTCTCTGTCAACTTGTCTCTGCATGACATTAAGAAGTCAAATTGTGCTTGGAGATCTTCATCGGAAGTACTGCTTCTAGGGTCTTTCAGCAAAGCAAAATTTTGCTTGCTGATCTCATCTCCTGATTTTAATTCTGCTCGATAAGTTCCTGGAGTTGCCATTGGCCCTGAGGTATTTGCCCACCACAAGATCATTCCATCAAAGGTTTTGGCATCTTGATACCTCATATCCCAGTTGAACATATTGAGACCTTCATTTAATTCCAGTTTTCCTTCGTTCAACTCTTTATCGGGATAGTTAGAAAACGATCGAATCAACAAGCCTTCCCTATCATAATAATTCAAACTAAGTGTATCAATATTCGCAGTATCCTTTACGTAGAAATAGGTCAGAATTCCCCCAGGGTGATTGGTGCCTGCAGTTTTTGAAGTGCTTGCATTCCCTCCGCTCATTCTGTATGAATCTATTGGTTGGAATAAGTGAAGTGATTTTGCGGCAAGTTGATCATTCAGCTGATGTAAAGGTGTGAGATCATCGATCATCCAAAAGCTACGACCCTGAGTTGCTGCGATCAAATTGTTATTCTTGATTGCTAAATCAGTGATTGGGACAATAGGTAAGTTTTGCTGAAACGGCTTCCAGCTCATTCCATTATCGAATGAGAGATACATGCCAGTTTCAGTACCAGCATAGAGTAATCCTTGACGCTTAGGATCGGCTCTCAACACACGTGTAAAGTGAGAAGGATCTATTCCATTGGTGATTTTGGTCCAGGTCTGCCCATAGTTTTCGGTTTTGTATAGGTATGGTTCATAGTCTCCCAGTTTGTATTTGGTACCAGCAAAGTACATTCCACCTTTATTGAAAGGGTCAATCTCAATGCTGTTGATCATCACCCACTCAGGCATGCTCGGAGGGGTTACATTTTTCCAATTCTCTCCACCATCTTTGGTGATGTGAATGAGCCCATCATCTGATCCAGTCCAAATGACTCCTTCCTCGTGGGTCGATTCCGCAACAGCGAAAATGGTGCAATAATACTCTACAGATGTATTGTCTTGGGTTATTGGACCACCAGATGATTTCAACTTTGTGCTATCGTTCCGCGTCAAGTCTGGACTGATGATTTCCCAAGACTGACCTTCATTGGTACTCATATGTAAGTGGTTGGAACCGGTGTAGAGCTTCTTAGAGTTATGTGGTGAAAACAAGATCGGGAAATTCCACTGGAAGCGGTACTTCATGCCCTCTGCTCCCCAGCCCATAGGATTATCTGGCCATACGTTCACCCCTCTGTATTCCTCAGTATCATGGTTATATCTGGTGAGAAACCCGTCATAACTGCCTCCATAAACGATATTGTTGTTATCTGGATCAATGGCCAAGTGAGCACTTTCACCTCCTGCCGTTCCTTCCCAGTCTTGTTCGGTAATGAACCTTCCACCCGTTCGATGGTCTATTCGAACAGTCGAGTTATCCTGCTGAGCACCGTAAATTTTATAAGGGAACGAATTATCCGTGGTGACTCTGTAGAACTGCGAAGTAGGTTGATTATGGTAGGTAGACCAATTGTCACCCTGATCAAAAGTGATCTGAGCTCCGCCATCATCACCTATGATCATTCGATTGTTGTCGTTTGGATCAATCCAAAGATCATGATGATCCCCATGAGGCGCACCGCTTGCTGTAAATGTTTTTCCTCCGTCCTTTGAGGTGTGATACCTGACATTCAAAACATAGACTTTGTCCTCATCTTGAGTGTCGGCATAGATTCTTGAATAATACCAAGCTCTTTGTCTTAGCGAACGATCGGTATTGGTTTTCTTCCAAGTTTTTCCAGCATCATCAGATCTGAAGATTCCACCATTCGCGTTTTCAATTATGGTCCAAACTCGATCAGAATTCACAGGGGATACGGTGATACCTGAAATTCCCCAGATTCCTTTTGGTAATCCCTCATTCGTGGAGATATTTGTCCAGTTATCCCCACCGTCTGTACTCTTCCAAAGAGATGAACCTTCACCACCACTCTCCAGACTGTAGGGCGTTCGTCTAATTCTCCAACTAGAAGCGTACAATACTCTGGGATTATTAGGGTCCATCACCAAGTCAACGAATCCTGCATCAGCATTTGCAAAGAGTATTTTTTTCCATGTTTCACCTCCATTTTCAGATCGATAAATCCCTCTTTCATTGCTTGATTTGAATAAATCTCCCAACACTGCAGCGTATACGAGATCAGGATTTTTAGGGTGAATTTTAATCCGTGGAATATGTTTCGATTCTGTTAATCCCATTAACTGCCACGTTTTTCCAGCGTCTTGAGTTTTCCAAATCCCATAGCCATAAGAAACATTTCCTCTCACCGTTTTTTCGCCACCACCCGCATAGATGACGTTAGGATCCCATTGGCTCACGGCCACTGATCCTATAGATCCCCCGAAATATCCATCAGAGATATTCTCCCAGGAATTTCCAGCATCTGTGGTTCTCCAGACACCACCACCGGCTGATCCAAAATAATACAAATTTGGTTTTCCTACCACTCCCGTCACTGCAGCAGATCGTCCACCACGGAATGGGCCGATATTACGCCATTCCAGCTTACTATATAGCGATTCTGGGAAGGAGGTCGTATTGCTTGAGCTTCGTTTTTTCTGTGCCGGAAGACTTATTGAGAAAAGGACAATGATAAGTGAAAGGAGAAGGTGTTTCATGAAATATATGGTGTTGAGATTTTCGGGTAATTTAAAAAGGGAGACTCTAAAATTTATTCATTTGAACTAAGTTCTGAAAAATTGTAAGTGTCAGAATAATCGAATGTGTTGAATAACAAATCAAAGGATATTTAATGTTCCACTGAGGTGGCTTTCGGAAAGTTTGACTTAATAGAAGGTCATTTGATTAATAACCGTCTCTAATAGCTTCTAAAATTACTTGCATTTCTTTCTTCACTTCACTCACCGAACAAGTATAATTATTATTCATGAATGAGAAAATAAGGGTCTTTCCCGATTTAGTTTTAAGGTATCCACTTAGGGAATGATTATTTGAGAGTGTTCCTGTTTTAGCAAAGACATACGGTTGATCAGCAGCGTACCATTGCCTTATCGTACCTGATACTCCTCCTGTAGGAAAAATGGTTGTAATGGTTTGCCATTTGTTGCTTTGATAGAGGTCGTTTAGCACTTTAACAAGACTTTTTGGTGTGATCAAATTGTATCTAGATAACCCTGATCCATCCACCCATTGGGTAGCTTGTGGCAATTGCCATTTACTTATCAGAGACCTTCTATAAGCATCGGTATTTTCATAACCCATGACTTTGCCACTTACGATCAATAGCTGCTCAGCTAAAAAATTATCACTCCTTTGCATCATCAAAGACACAGCCGATAGTGTACTGGAATTGTAAACTATTTTTGTTCCGGATACCTTTTGATTAGGAATAACAGTGACTGGGATTCCGAGCGTGTCTCTCAGTAGTCTTACTAATAACTCTTCGCTATACTTGAATGGGATGTCTTTTATCATTTGGGAAGAATCACGAACCTTCCAAACGTTGAAAATATTCAATGAAGGGTCTCGATAACGAAAATTCGGAGAAATTTCATCTGTATAGTGAGTTACATAACCCTCGAAGAAATTTGGAGAAGTCATGAGTGAGTCTTTGATTGTTAGCCGTACCATATTGCCATAGATTGGCATCTCTGCGCGTTCATTTTGGAAGTCATACTGATAGTCGTCCCACGCCCAACCAGGCCCAAAGGATTCTACAGGATAACCTAATATGACCTTTAAATGCTTCTGTCTAAGTTTGGATAAAACTGGTTGGTTTGGAAAGTCTGGATGTAGGAAAGTGGGATCACCATAGGGTCTTATGTATGCAGTATCTAAGACGTATTTTAGTTGGAAAGAAGGTATTGAGTCACCAAAAGAACTCAGACAGGCTGCAGCTGAAAGAATTTTTGTGTTCGAGGCAGGTGTAAAATATTTATCACCGTTGTAGTCTTTCAAGTATTTACCTTCGACTGGATCATATAGAACAAATCCCGTAAATTGTTGACTGAAGACGTGAGAGGTTTTTAAATGTTTGTTGACATCTCTTGAGGCTGCAATTTGATCTAAAGTCTTGCAAGAGTTAATGACAATCAGTGCAGTACAAAATATTGTAATATGGAGAATTTTTTGTCTTTGCATAATATGATTAAAAATCGGCTTTTATTAGGAAATAGTGTAGGATTTTACGGTATTTTAGAGGTTAATTAAAGCAAGACATTTTTTTTTTGTAATACTTTTCTTCTTATTTTGGAAACAATTATAAACTCATAAAACTTCACCAACTACCTAGTAACAGATGAGCATCTTAGACCTAATCACGCTATTGATTTTTCTAGCGGCAGTATTTACCCTAATTAATATCACAGTTCTAAAGTTACCTAGTACCATCGGTTTGATGGCTATAGCGCTTATGATGTCCGTGCTGATTTTGCTTTTAGGCTATATTTTTCCAGCAGTCACAAATGGGGCAATGCATATTGTTGAAGCATTTGATTTTAAAGAAGTCTTGCTTGGTGTTATGCTAAACTTTCTACTCTTCGCAGGAGCTTTGTCGGTGAATTTAAAGACATTGCTGGAAGAAAAAGTGGTCGTATTAGTTCTAGCCACGGTCGGAACTATTTTGTCGACTTTTATTGTAGGAACGCTGGTCTATTACATTTTCCCTCTATTAGGAGTTGAGATTGATTATATATTCTGTTTGCTTTTCGGAGCACTAATATCTCCAACTGACCCAATTGCTGTTTTGGCGTTGATTAAGAAATTTGGAATGTCAAAGAATTTGGAGATTAAAATTGCTGGCGAATCATTGTTTAATGATGGTGTAGGGGTAGTTATATTCTTAACCATTTTAGGGATTGCTCAGTCAACTTACGGTGGTGCTGAAGCGGCACATGGTGCACATGGCGCAACTGAAATAACTACATCATCTGTAGCTCTTCTCTTTGGTAAAGAAGTTATTGGAGGGGTGTTAATGGGAGCAATTTTTGGATTCTTGGGATTCAAACTATTGGATTTTATAGACAATGATCATGTGGAGCTAGAGGTACTCGTAACACTTACACTTGTTATGGTAGGAGGAAGACTTTCTGAATTGATTCACGTATCAGGTCCCCTAGCCATGGTCGTTATGGGGCTTTTTATTGGTAACGAAGGTAGAGATGAAAAACTGGCTAATGCGACTGGTGAATATGTTTTTAAGTTCTGGCATTTGCTAGATGAAGCCTTAAATGCAATTTTATTCATATTAGTTGGTTTAGAGATGATTGTAATTGCGAATACATTTTCTCCTACCAGCTTCCTTGTAGGAGGTGCAGGCGTGCTTATAGTTTTGGCAGCTCGTTTTATTGGTGTTTCTATTCCGATTAAGGCAATGTCTTTTTTCAGAACATTTGAACCTAAGACAATAATCATACTTACATGGGGAGGCCTTAGAGGAGGTATCTCGGTTGCCTTGGCTCTTTCATTATCAGAATTTACTTGGATGGAACCAGCAATTAAGGAGACAATTTTGTTTACAACTTATTGCTGTGTTGTATTTTCCATTCTTGTACAAGGTCTTACTATGGGGCTTCTTTTGAATGATGACAAATAAGTATTTATAATTAGCATATAAAATGAAGATTAGTTTGGCCGAGGGCCTTTATTTAATAGCCCTTGATGACGAAGAGGGAAGACTTTTGGCAGCTGCTGAGAAGTATATTATAGCTGGATTGATGAGCGCCGCGGTACTGGAGCTTCATCTTCATAAGAAAATTGGTATTACTGACGGGGTTATTTCATCTGTTGATACGAAAGGAACCGGTACAGGAAATGGAGTATTAGATCGCGTATTAAATAAGGTAAAGTCAGGTGTGGGATTTATTGATACAATTGAAGACCTAGCGCATCACTTTAAGGATATCGAGGTGGATATGAATGAGCTTCTATCTAACCGGGGTATACTGAGAAAGGAATCCACAAAATTAATGTGGATACCTCTTTCTGAGCGTATGGACAATGCAAACTATGCTTTTGAACAGGAGATTAGAGATAATTTGAAAACCATAGTTTTCAAGAGCGCGAAAGCTCCTGCGTCTTATGTGATATTGATGTCATTGATTTATGACTGTCACATATTAGATGAAGTTTTCGCAGATAAGGATGAGCTAATTGATGCGGTAAAGGTTGCTAAGGATATGGTGGATTATCCGTCTTTGGCAGAATACCCAGAAGTATCTGCTGCATTGAAAGCTTTGAAGAAGTATTTTGGTAACTAGATTTTGTGATTAATCTGTTTGGCTAGTTACTTTTACGGCTTCACGTGTGCTTCTCAAATTATTTTGTTCTAGACGCGCTAAATCTGCTTGCTCTTCTTCTAAGTGATAGATTAGGAGTTCATCAGACTCTTTTAAAACATCATCAATCGCTCTATTCGAAATGGCAGCATAGCTTCGAGCTTGCAGATCACGAATTGTTTTGAGATAAGCAATCATGGTATCCTGCTTTTCCATCATTTTATTTGCTCTAAATGCCATGAATCCGAATCCCTCATGAGGGTTGTTATTATCTTTTTCGAGGATTAAGTATTCAATACCATCTACAGTGATCTTATCAAAGTTGAAAATAATGTTTTCGTGAATCTCCCTCGGTCTAAATGCTTCACCTTCATTTACATCTCTGTTTTTACAACTTACAACAGTCAAAACTAAGAGCAGTACAACTCCAATGGATGAGATATTCATAATATGCTTCATGTTTTTAACTCTCTTATGTAACCTTCATCTACTCCAAATACTTTCTTTAACAACTTGAAGGATTTGCCATTAAGTATGATTATTACATAATCACCTACACCAATTTTCAAATCGCCTAGTGGATTTTTAATAAGCCTTTTGTTTCCAAATTTATCACGTTTAGTGATCCCAATCATCACACCATTATAGCGTCGCTTCAATTCAAAAAATACCTCTTGATAAGGCTTGCCTACATAAGGATTCGTTCCAATCACGAGTAGTTGCTTAATGTCATAGTCCGAATCTCCTGTAGCAAATGACATAATTGATTCACTGTAGTTAGCCACATCAGGCTCAAACATATAGGAAGCTAGTAGTTTCGAAGAGATTTCGTGTTTCGAAATGGTGTTAGTCACTCCAGCGCTTACGAATGTGTTTTTTAAGTCTCCATTATCAAGAGTGACTACATATTCTAGATCGGGGAATACTTTTTTTAGATTTAGAATATATACAAGCTTCTCTGTGTCGTCAATGAGATTCACGAATACTATGGAGGACTGTTCAATGTTAGACTTTTTTAGTAGATCCGCACTACTGAAGTCGCCATAAAGAGTAAAAATATTTCTCGATTTATAGAGATCTTTGATAATGTCTATGTCATCCTTATTGTTAGTGATTATCGCTACCTGTTTACCAACTCCCATTAGTTGCTCTAGAACCATTTTTCCGAATTCATTCCATCCGATGATAACCGCATGTCCTTCAAATCGGGTGCCATTTAGTCCTAGCTTTTTGTTCTCCTTGATTGTTGCCATAAGATTAGTGAATTGACCAATTAATAAACCATAAATACCCAAGCTCATGAGTAAAAAAATAGATGCTATTCCTCGTCCATAAATTGTTGCAGGGAAGAGGTCTCCATAGCCCACAGTAGTTAACGTTACCACCGAATACCAAATAGCATTTGGGAGGTCAGTAATTGCTGATTGACTACTCTCTCTCTCCACATAAATAAGTGCATATATGAGTAAAAAATAGATCGCAAAACCGGCTAATATTTTCAGCGCGATACTGAAAGTGTTACGCTTCGTTAGGTGTTTGAACATTGGTAAGCATTACATTCTAATCAAATATAAATAAAGGTTCATTCTTCTCAGCTTTTAATTCAATTGGAACATTTATTTTTAAGAAAAAGACCAATAATCACTTAAAATCTATTCAAGATTATTTGTGAATATTTTCAATAAAAAGGATTGAATATTATTTTTATTATAAAGAATTATCCTTTTATTTTATGAATTGATAATAATTGTAGTTTTTATTAAACTCATTCAAGAATCAATTTTCGTATATGCAAAGACACACTTATGACTATGGAGTGATTGGAAACTGTGCTTACACAGCCCACATTCACCAAAACACAAATATAGCCTGGATGTGCTGGCCCAAGTTTGACAGCAGTTTCATATTTGGGAATATATTAGATGATGAAAAAGGAGGGGAATTTTCAGTTAAACCCGTAAGTGATAAATTCGAAACGAAGCAGAAGTATATTGAGAATACCAATATTTTAACTACAGAGGTTTTTTCCGAGTCAGGTAAGTACAAAGTCACAGATTTTGCACCAAGATTTTATCAGAACGATAGGTATTATCGACCGCTAATGCTTGTAAGAAAAATAGAGCGAGTTGAGGGGAACCCACGTGTAGTAGTGAAATGTGAACCTAAAGGTCAATATGGTGCGGTAACTCCGGAGCACACAATGGGGAGCAATCATATCCAATTCTCTGGTTTGGAAGCGAACGTGAGATTGACTACCAACATTTCTTTGAACTATGTTTTGAATCAAGAGAGTTTCGTATTGAATGAGGATAAGTATTTGGTGCTAACATTCGGGCCTCCTTTGGAGGGTTCATTGATCGAAACAATTGAGACATTTCTCACCAAGACTAAAAACTACTGGAGAGACTGGATCAAAACAGCGAGTATTGCTGATTTTTATCAACGTGAAGCCATAAGGTCAGCTTTGATTCTTAAAATTCATCAGTATGAAGATACTGGAGCTATCATGGCGGCAGCTACTACGAGCCTTCCAGAATCACCGGGGAGTACACGTAATTGGGATTATCGCTATTGTTGGATGAGGGATACTTATTACACTCTCAATGCTTTTAATAATATAGGTCACTTTGAGGAGTCTGAGAAGTATTTTCATTACATTCTGAATACTACCATTGAAGAAACAAATAGGTATCAGCCTTTATATGGAATTACAGGAAAAAAGGCTTTGATAGAAACCGAACTTGACCTTAAAGGTTACATGGGTAATCAACCTGTTCGAATTGGTAATGATGCTTATACACATGTCCAGAATGATGTATATGGACAGGTATTGATTTCATTACTGCCATTGTACGCGGATAAAAGAATCATATTCACTGAAAAATTTGATGCGTCAGAAATTATCATCAAGACACTTGATATGATTGAGAAGACGTTTGATGAAACGGATGCAGGACTTTGGGAATTCAGGAATTTGAGACAACATCATTGCTACACTTACCTTTTTCATTGGACTGGGTGCTCTGCTGCATTAAAAATAGCAAAGGCCATAGGTAACAATGCCATGGCAGCAAAGGCATCAGCGCTTCAAAAGAGATCTAAGGCAATGATTGAAAAATGCTACGTACCATCTTCAAAAGGGTATGCGCAAGCGGTAGGAGTAGAGCGCATGGATGCGAGTACATTGCAGTTGATTATGATGAAGTATTTAGATGGGAATAAGCAAGAAGCTAAAGATCATCTCAAAGCATTGGAGAAAGAGCTTCATGCTAAGGACGGATTGTTCTACAGATATAAGCACCAAGATGATTTCGGGGAACCTGAGACTACTTTCTTGATCTGTGCTTTCTGGTACGTAGAAGCCCTAGCTTGTGTGGGTAGAGTGGATGAATCGGTAAAGTATTTTGAAAACATCCTTTCTTACTCGAATCATGTAGGATTACTTAGTGAAGATGTGAATGAGAAAGACGGAAGTATGTGGGGTAATTTCCCGCAGGCTTATAGCCATGTGGGATTGCTAAATGCAGCTACACGAATTGCAAGAAAAATTGATAAGCCTTCTTTCTTATAGAAGGCCTTTCAATACTGTCCTTATGTCTTTATGATCAGTAACTCGATATTTTGCGGCTGATGAATTGGTACCAACCTTAATTGTGAAGGCATCTTCAGGCATTGCTTTGAAGGTGTCTTCGTCAGTCCAATCATCTCCACAAGCGAGAATAAAGTCGAAGGAATACTTTCTGAGCCAGATGGCAGCAGCTTTCCCTTTATCAATTTCAGAATTCTTGATCTCTACCACTTTGTTGCCTTCAAGTACTTTCAGGTTCTTGTCTACTGTGATATATTTTAAATGACTGGCAAGTTCTCTAGTTCGAGCCTCACCCAAACCTGTTTCAACTTTACGATAGTGCCAAACTAAGGAATAATCCTTCTCTTCAATGAAACTTCCAGGAGTCCTATCTACATAGCTGGTCAGTAGTTTTTTAATTGGTCCTTTCCAAGCATCATTAAGATTGACTAGTGTCTTAAATTCTTTTCCACGTTCACGAGCCCAAACGCCATGCTCAGCAATAATTTCTAAATCAAAATCTTTCAGCCATTCTTCCAAAATTTGTCTTCCTCTACCGCTGATCACTACTACTCTATTGTTTTTATCGGTAGTTAGTTTTGTTAGTATATCCTTCAAACCCTTGTCGGGTTTGGTTTTTAATGGATCACTGTTGAAACCAACCAATGTGCCATCATAATCCAAAAGAATCAATCGTTTTTTGGATTTCTTATATGCCGTAAGAATGTTATTGCCTATGGTCTTATCGTATATTTGAGTTTCAAGTGCTTTTTGTTCATGCTTGATATAACTCAGGCGCTCCATGAATAAACTTACCCAGTGATGTATATTATATCTTTTTAAAGACTCCTGCATACTCGACATTTGAGCAATTTGCTTTTTGATAGGCATGGTTAGTGCTTTTTTCAATGCATCTACAAAGGCATCAATGTCATTCGGATTGATCAATATAGCATCTGAAAGTTCCTTTGCAGCCCCGGCCATTTCACTCAAGATTAATACCCCTTTTTTATCAAGCTTGCTGGCGATGTATTCCTTGCAGACCAGGTTCATTCCATCTCGCATGGGTGTTACCAAAGCAACCTCGGCCATTCTATAAAAGGCCGAAAGTGCATTCAATGGAAAGGATCTGTAGAAATAGTGGATTGGTGTCCATCCAATTCTGGAATAATGGCCATTGATTCTTCCTACTAAAAGATCTATTTCTTCTTTCAATTCCTTGTACTTGCCTACCTGATCTCTAGAAGGAACTACTACCATTATAAGTGACACTTTCTCCAAATACTCAGGGTTCTTACTTAAGAAAAGTTCAAAGGCTTTTAACCTCTGAGGAATTCCTTTTGAGTAATCAAGACGATCAATAGAGAGTATGAGCTTTTGCTGACCAATAGAGGTTCGATATCGAACCTCTTTTTCTAATGTTTCTGGTGCGGATGCGGACTTCTCATATTTGTCATAATCGATTCCCATAGGAAGTGCATCAACCATTATTTTGCGATTATCCACATTGATCATTCCATTACTATTTCCTAATCCCGCTAGTCGATTGACTGAGGAAAGGAAATGTCTCATGTCATCATAAGTATGAAAACCAAGAAAATCTGCACCGAGCATACCTTCTAGTAATTGCCTTCTCCAAGGTAGTAATCTGAAAGATTCGTATGACGGAAATGGAATATGAAGAAAGAAGCCAATACTAGCTTTAGGAGCAAATTCACGGAGCAGTTGTGGAAGCAAAAGCAACTGGTAATCATGAACCCAGATGGTATCTTCTGGTTCAAGTATTTCTGCAATCGCCAGAGCGAATTTTTTATTCACTTTCTGATACGCCTTCCACATATCATCATCAAATATGCTGTATTGATTGAAGTAGTGGAAGTTTGGCCAGAGTGTTTCGTTGCTGAAGCCTTCGTAAAAGTCTTCAATTTCGTTGTTGGTAAGGAAGACCGGCTTCATGCTTTCTTTCTTGAGATTCTTAGTAATCTCTGCACGATGATCAGATTTATTGACAGCCATACCAGGCCATCCAATCCAAATATTTTCTCCTTCCTTATAGATGGACCCCAGTCCAGTAGCCAGTCCTCCTTCGCTTGGCATGTACTCAAACTTGCCTTTTACTTGAGATATTTTTACTGGTAATCTGTTCGATACGATTATCGTTTTTGCCATAGTTCCTGCTAGTGTTGGTCGCAACCAAAAATGGCATGCGACTCTTCAAATGGTATGTTTATTGAAATCTATGGGTGGGGTGTTACCCAAAACTATTTCTTAATCTGATTTTAGTCAATTTCCGTTTGGTGTCCAAAGGAAAATCTCCCTTCATCATCCAGTCGTAAAAACTGTGTTCTCTTTTAAGAACTTCAGTAACTGGTTTGCCTCTGTGCTTACCAAAGTTAAAAACTTCTACACCATCATCGTTGAAAACTATCCGTCCGGCTAAATCAACCATTTTCTGGTTAGTTAGTTCATGCAGCGCTGACATATCGTTTTTGATATC
>CAYGPP010000016.1:0-47955 GCA_964351885.1 uncultured Marinoscillum sp. | reverse complement strand
AAGCGTTGCCCGATTCAGAATCGTCTTCTCGAACAGTAGCCCACTGTCTTTCAGAGATATAGGGTCCCCATTCCTTCCATTTTGTGCCTCTTTACACTCGGCTAATCGTTTTTGTTCTGCGTTCATTCTGATAAATTAATCGGGCTAATCAAGCAAAAAAAGGAGATAATTCAAATCATCTTCAAAAATCAATTTTGCGTTTGACCGTTTCTGCTAATTTTGCGGCATGACCGACAAAATTCTTATTCTTGACTTTGGTTCGCAATATACTCAGCTAATAGCTCGTAGGGTACGTGAACTGGATGTTTATTGCGAAATTTACCCCTTCAATCACTTTCCTGAACCAGATGAAAACACCAAAGGAATAATCCTTTCTGGGAGTCCATGCTCAGTATTGGATGAAGGAGCCCCAGATTTAGATATCAAAGCTTTGGAGGCTTTCCCAATACTAGGAATTTGCTATGGCGCGCAACTCCTAGCACACAAGCATGGCGGTTTGGTGACTCCTTCCGAGCATAGGGAGTATGGCAGAGCGAAGTTGACTCACATCAATGCGCATCATGACTTGCTCAAGGAAATAGAGATTGACAGTCAAGTATGGATGTCGCATGGAGATACGATTACCGAGCTCCCTGAGGATTTTCAGGTCATTGCTAATACAGCGAGTATACCAGTAGCAGCTTACAAAGTAGAGGATAAGCCTATTTATGGAATTCAATTCCATCCAGAGGTAACACATAGCCTTGATGGTAAGACGTTGTTAAGAAATTTCGTAGTTCATATCTGTGGTGCTAGGCAGGATTGGACAGCAGATATTTTTGTGGAGAATACTGTGCGCACGCTACAGGAGAAACTTGGTGATGATAAAGTGGTTATGGGACTTTCCGGGGGAGTAGACTCTTCAGTGGCTGCCATGCTGATACATCAGGCAATTGGTAAAAATCTCTATTGTATTTTCGTAGATAATGGATTACTGAGAAAGAATGAATTTGAGGAAGTTCTGACTTCATATGAAGGAATGGGGTTGAATGTGAAAGGTGTGGACGCCAAGGATGAATTCTATAAAGCGCTCGAAGGTTTGAAGGATCCTGAGGAAAAGCGTAAGGCCATTGGTCGTGTTTTCATCGAAACATTTGATCAAGAATCTCATAAAATCAAAAACGTTAAATGGCTGGGGCAAGGGACTATTTATCCTGATGTGATCGAATCTGTGTCGGTAAATGGTCCATCTGTGACCATCAAGTCACACCACAACGTAGGAGGTCTTCCTGAAAAGATGAATCTTAAAGTGGTAGAACCTCTTAACTTGCTCTTCAAAGACGAGGTGAGAAATGTAGGGAGAGCCATGGAAATCTCTCAGAATATTTTGGGAAGACATCCATTCCCTGGCCCAGGTTTGGGAATAAGAATACTTGGAGACATCAATGCTGAGCGGGTAAGAATTCTACAAGAAGTAGATCATATTTTTATCCAAGGATTAAAAGACTCTAATTTGTACGATGAGGTGTGGCAAGCTGGTGCAATGCTATTGCCTGTGCAGTCAGTGGGTGTAATGGGAGATGAACGAACTTATGAGCAAGTAGTCGCTTTGAGAGCAGTAGCTAGTTTGGACGGAATGACGGCCGATTGGGTTCATTTGCCTTATGATTTTTTGGCTGAAATATCCAATAAGATTATTAATAGAGTAAAAGGAGTAAATCGCGTGGTATACGATATTAGTAGTAAGCCACCAGCTACCATCGAGTGGGAATAATCATTGACCTAAATCATCATCACATGAAATACCTATGCATCATATTGTTGCCATTGATCGGAGGAGAAGCTTTTGCTCAAACTGAACAAGCTCAATACTTGGAATCCAAACGGCTTTTTAATAGTAAGCAATATGGCAGTGCGAAGGCATCTTTTGGTTCATTGACTGAGAGTGGCGCATTCGGATTGTATGCCAAATTTTACTTCGGCTTGTCGGCGTACTATCAAGGAGATAATCAGGTAGCAATTGATACTTGGAAGGAATTGCTTAGCAAGGAGTCTCGCTGGAATCAGAAAGCAGAACTCTTCTATTGGTTAACGAAAGCACATTTTGAAATAGGGGACTTTATTGAAGGGATTAGATTTGGAGAATTATTAACTGAAGAATCAGTCAACTCTCAGGAAGAAGCCTACTTTATCGAAAAGTATATAAGCCCTCTTTCTCTTCCGGAAGCTGAAGAGTTATTCTCGTCCTATCCGAGGAACAGGTTTCTAGCTTCGATTCTTGTCTCTAAGCTTAATGAAGTATCCTATAGTGACAGGGATTTTGACAGGATGGATAGCTTGAGTGCTAGCTTCAATCTCGAGTCCTTGGAGTTGGTTGTTGAGACATTTCCAATGATAAAGAAAGACACTTTTGATATTGCAGTGGTGATGCCTTTCTTGTTCAATTCATTGGAAAACACAGCTGTCATTAGTCAGAATAAATTCGTGATGGATATGTATCAAGGTATGCTGATGGCTGCTGAGGATCTTACTTCCAAAGGTTATCCAGTGAGTCTATGGCCTTATGATACCAAGCGCCGTAAGGATGTTGCCAATCAGTTGGTAAGTCAGGAAGGTTTTGCCAATCATGACTTGATTGTTGGGCCTTTGTTCCCAGGACCCATTGAGGCAGTTGATGCTTTTTCAATTGAGAATAGAATTAACAAACTCAACCCAATTTCATCCAATTCAGATGCATTGGGAGTTAATCCATATTCCTTTCTCATAAGACCTACTTATGAAACAATGGCGAAGGAAACGGCACAATTGGCCGCATCGGAGAACGAGAATCCTTATGCCATGATTTTCTTTGAGCAATCTGATAGAGATTCGTTGTTTGCTACTCGATACAAGGAGTCTATTGAAGAGGCTGGTTATGAAGTGGTTTTATTTCAGTCAATTACCAAAGAGAACTCTAGGGATTTACTCGAGGGGATGTGGTCGCAATATGACGATTATTTGACTCAAGAAATGGCTGATTCCATTATGGAAGCCGATCCAACACGATTTATCAAATCGAGGAGGATTAGAAAAGATGAAGTGAAACGAATGGAGGAGGACACATCTTTTGTATTGCCCGTAAGCTTTGACGAGGATGAGCATGAGATTGTGTATTATGAGAAGCTTTTCAATATGGCACCTGATAGCATTGGACATATTGTTGCTGCCACAAGAAGTAATTTATTTGCCAATAACCTCATATCAGCAATAGAGACAAGAGGAGACAGTATCAAACTATATGGTTATGGGGATTGGTTAGACTTTACCATGCTGTCTTATAGTCAGTTAGAGCGTTTGCAAGTTGGACTTACGAATCCAGATTATGTAGACCCTGGAGGACTTAATTATTTGAAATTAAGAGAAAAATTAGCCAAAAAGTATAAAGCAGAACCATCGGTGAATCATTTTCGCGGCTATGAAACGTTATACTTTGCCGGTATTATGATGCATAGAAATGGTAGGTATTTTCAGGCAGGATTGAGAAATGGACAGATGATAGAGGGGCAAATCAATGAGGGGTATAAATATGGGTCGGCCAATGATAATCAGATTGTGCCGATTGTTAGATTCAAAGATTCAAAGTTGGACGTAGTGAATAGCGTATTTTATGAAGACTGAAAGAAGTAGGGCCTTATTCAATAGAGCAAAAAAGACGATTCCTGGGGGAGTTAATTCACCAGTTAGGGCATTTAAGGCGGTTGGGGGTGACCCCATTTTTTTTAAGTCTGCCAAAGGTTCTAAGATGTTGGATGAGGATGGCAATACATATATTGACATGATTAACTCTTGGGGACCGATGATACTTGGCCATGCCAATGAGTTGGTTCAAGAAGCTGTGATCAAGGCGATTGAAAGTTCACCATCGTTTGGAGCACCAGGGGAGCGAGAGGTTTTGATAGCGGAGCTTATTTGTGAGATGGTGCCTTCTATCGAAAGCGTCCGAATGGTCAATTCAGGAACTGAAGCCACAATGTCAGCTGTTCGAGTGGCTAGAGGATACACGGGTCGTGATAAGTTTTTGAAATTCGAAGGCTGTTACCACGGTCATGGTGATTCGTTTTTGATTGCGGCAGGTAGTGGAGCCATGACTATGGGAACACCAGATAGCCCAGGAGTAACTAAAGGCACAACGAAAGACACTTTGCTGGCTCCATATAATAATCTGGATGCAGTACGTCAAGTAGTCCAAGAGAATAAGGGTGACATAGCAGCAATAATTATTGAGCCCGTTGCAGGTAATATGGGATGCGTTGTTCCCAAAGCTGGATTTTTGGAAGGTATCAGGACTATCTGTGATGAAGAGGGAATTGTTCTGATTTTTGATGAGGTCATGACTGGTTTTCGTTTGGCAAGAGGAGGAGCACAAGAGCGATTAGCTGTGATTCCTGATATGACTACCTTGGGTAAGATCATAGGCGGAGGATTGCCTGTTGGGGCTTATGGAGGCAAAAAAGAAATTATGGACTATGTATCTCCTCAAGGTCCAGTATATCAAGGGGGTACGTTATCCGGAAACCCCGTAGCTATGGCCGCTGGCTATACAATGTTGACATATCTGAATGACCATCAAGAGACCTACGGAAAACTAGAATCTAACACAAAAAGAATCGTTCGTGGCTACAAAGATACTTTGGACGTATTAGGGCTGAACTATACCATGAATCAGATCGGAAGTATGTTTAGTTTGTTCTTTACAGAGCACGAAGTGTTCGATTTTGAGTCTGCCAAAACATGTAATACGGAACAGTTTGGTAAGTACTTCAACTATATGCTTCAATCAGGTGTTTATCTTGCTCCGTCTCAGTTTGAGACCTTATTTGTATCTGCTGTTTTGACGGATGATGATATAGATCAGATTATCAGATCTAATGATTCAGCGCTGAAGACTTTGATCGGAGGATAGTTTTTAGATTATAAATACCACCAATCAGATCCTTGACTGAGACCAATTGTTTTCAAATAATCTTCTAGCTTGAGTCGTTCGGATACATCGGGATAAACTCCGACTAGAAGCTTGGGTGATGAGAAATCTTCAATCTTTCGATAGTCCTTGAGGTCGTATTGGTGGCAGTCTATTCCTTTACTTTTCAAAAAGTCTTTAGTAAACCTTGTCTTTGGGTTTTTCCCCCAGATTATTAGTGAACTTTCTTCTAGTTCTAGCTCGAGAAATCGGGAGACTTTAAGATCAAAAAATGCCTTTTGAATGTAGTGATGAGAATTGCGTGAAGTCCTTGCTGGATGTTCTCTCCAATGAAGTGTGACTTTTGGAATACAGACAACATCATAATGATTTCGATACCAACTAAAGACCAAGTCATAATCTTCAGGATATTGTAGATCATCGAATCCTCCAGAATTCATCAAGTCAGTTTTTCGAATTATCCAATTAGGCGATGCAATTACACATTCTCGATAGATATTTTGCCATTGCGAGGCATTCAGGTTGATTTGATTCAACCAAGCCTCATAGTTGAGATAGCCTTCGCTCACAGGCTGATCGGATATGTACTTCACTAAGCCAGTTACCACAGTTCCCGTATCGGAGTTAAGAATGCTATCCATCATTATTTCAAGCCGATTTTCCGGCATGATATCGTCACTATCCATCCTCGTTACGAATTTTCCCGAAGTTTTCTCCAGCCCTAACTGCAACGCATTAATTATCCCAAGTCCGTTATTTACCAATGATTTGATTTTCGAATTATTTTCTTCAAATTCCGTGAGTATGTCAGCTGTAGTATCAGTAGAATGATCGTTGATGATGATCAACTCCCAATCTTGAAAACTTTGTAAAAGGATGGACTCAATACACTCGACCAAATACTTTTCGCCGTTCTTCACAGGCATTATGATCGATAGTGAAGACAATTTCAAAAGTTAATCAAAAGAATAGAAGGCTTAGTAATACGACGAAAATAAGTGTAACACCCAGTAGAAACATATAAATAAAGCCCGTAAGAGCCACCTTTGCTGAGGCAGTAATGTACTTCACTTGGTATGTATTTCGGAAGGATAGAATAACATAAATCAAATTGAGAAAGAAAAATGGAATCGTGAATATAGGATTTGGATTAGGATTGACTAATAATAGTATCCACAAAAGAGTCAGCGTAAGAAAGACGAACGAATGGAGGTGCAATGAGTGAATTAAATGATTGATATAGAGTCTTTTACGAAATAGTGCTTTTAATAGAAGCGCAGACACTGGGAGTAGAAAAAACATCGAAAGAGGAATGTTATTGACAATCTTTCTATTTATCGTCTGTTCATCTGACTGCAATATCATAATGACTTTCCGGTTGATATAACCAGCGGTAAACGACTTGTCGCTGTTACGTATAGAATCTTCGATAGCTTCTGTACTGTAGTCGAACTCTTTGTTTTTAGCCATAGAATCCATGATTCTCCATTCCTCACTCGAAAATGGCCAATCATCTTCATCTTCATCTGTAATGCCAATACCTAGATCTTTGCTATCCGATGCCCAAATTGTGTCTGATGTAATATTGACTGAATCTCCTAACTCTAGACTTTGACGTGATTCCGACTCAGTAATCTTAATGATTTGATCTCCCTCTTCAGATTTAAAATCAGCATGAAAGCTGAAGAAAAAGAAATGGATCAAACTGACAACTAAGTAAAGGCGAATAGGATTTGCGTACTTCACACGCTTACCTTCCATGAACTCTCTGGTGAGTTCTCCTGGTTTAAAGAAAAATGGCTTTACGCTTCTCCCAAATTGAGAATCTAGCGAAAAGTAATTTGCAAAAAAGTCTTTTATAAGACTTCCAAAAGAGACTTGGTTGTCATTGTTTTCTTGACCACAGGATGGGCAATAGTCGTATTGTTCCTTTAGCTTAAGCCCACAGTTCAAGCACTTATTCCCCTTCCTTCTCTTCTTTTTCATATTTCTTTAAAACGAAGTTAGCTCCCCATGCCGTAGCAATCATTGCGGCAGCATAGATTGTGTATTCCATATTATCCTCCGTCATTCTTAAGGAAAGCCACAAAAAGACTACAGCCAATCCAATAAATAGCCAGGTAATGGTTTTCATCATTTTTCTCATGATTAGCTATTTATCAAATGATCAATTTTCAATAAATCTTCTTTCGTGTCTATCATTTGACTATCTAAAGTAGTCAATCCTATTTTAATCTTAAAACCGTGCTCCATCCATCGGAGTTGCTCTAGTGATTCTGCTTTTTCAGCGTTGGTTGGTTCCAATTGACTGATCCTTTGGAGTATATCTATTCGATAGGCATAGAGCCCAATGTGCTTGTAGTAGCTATGGTTTGCAAGCCTTTCTTTGTGATGGTCTCTGGAAAATGGAATACTGGCTCGGCTGAAATAGATCGCTTCTTTTTGGAGATTAAAGACCACCTTAATTTCACCTGGATCGTCAAGAATAGCTTCATCAACTATTTGCTTGGCTAAGGTCGCAATCTCCGTCTCTCCATCCAGTTGCGCGATCAGAAGGTCTAATTGATCGGGATGAACGAATGGCTCATCACCCTGAATATTTACTATATAGTCATAGCCCTGAACTTGCGTTGATACTTCGGCACAGCGCTCAGTCCCATTCAAGTGCAAGCTAGATGTCATCATTACCTTAGCTCCAAATAAAGTAACCTCATCAATAATCCGATGATCATCCGTAGCGACTATGACGTCATCCAACTTTGTGGATTTACATGCCTGCTCATAAACGCGCTGGATCATCGACTTACCTTGAATGCTGATTAAGGGTTTGCCGGGGAATCTTGAGGAAGCATAGCGAGAGGGTATTATTCCTAATACCTTCATTCCTTCTTCGATACCTTTTTCTTGATTACTTCTTTCACTTTAAGAGACGTTCCTTCATCTGAAACCACTTCAATTTTTTGACCTTGCTCGATATAATTTCCTCGTGTGTACGCATCGAAAATTTCGCCTTCAATTTCTACTCGACCGCTTGGTCTTAATACCGTGTATGACTTACCATGCTTCCCGATGAGTGATTTTTGCTTATAAAAACTCGAGCTATACCCTTGAGTGGTGTCTTGTGTTTCTATTAGCGCGACTCTTTGAAGTACTTTACTATCTGCCAATCGCGAGGCACCAAAGATCATCACCACAATACTCCCCGATAGACCTACCAATGTGGTCGCAATAGCAATAACAAGATCATCCATTCTTACAAATGAAAAATCTAACGCATCGTTGTTGAGCATTACTAATACTAAAGAAGAAAGGGTAAGTAAAAGTCCCATAATACCCGCAATCCCAAAGCCTGGAATAACAAAGACTTCCGCGGCTATTAATAGCACACCTACCACAAATATGACCAACTCCCAATTTTCGGCCAATCCATTAAGATAATATGGCGTAAAATAGAGGACGATAGCGACAAAGGAAGCGAGTATAGGGAAGCCAACACCAGGTGTTTGCAGTTCGAAATAGAGTCCTCCAACAATCACGAGGATTAAGATTCCGCTTACAAATGGGTTAAGAAATAGGGCAATTATTTTTTCACTCAGTCCTAACTCAAATTCTTGAATTTCATAATCTTCAATTCCAGATCTAGCTAGGATTTCATCTATATCATTAACCTGAGCCTCACAGAAGCCATACTTGATTGCTTCAGAAACGGAGAATGTGACCACTTTTCCTTCAGTAGCAATACTGTCTAAGTCTATATCTTCATCCACCATGCCTTCTGCAATAGATGGATTTCTACCCGTGGCTTCCGCGGTGGATCGCATGATTGATCTCATGTAAGACTGGTATTTGTCCGGTGCAGCATCCCCTTCTTGTGTCACAACCGTGGCAGCTCCAATACTTGATCCGGATGCCATATAAATACTATCACACGCAATAGAGATCAACGCTCCAGCTGAAGCAGCATCTTTGTTAATAAAAGCATATATGGGTTTTTCAAAATTCAACACTCTGGTTCTGATCTCATCGGCATCATTAAGTGCACCGCCATAAGTGTCAAGCTCAAGGATCACAATGTCGGCACCAATTTCTTCTGCTTCCTCTAGCCCCAGTTCTGTATATCTGTTGGTTCTTGGGTCAATATCTGACTGTACCTTCATATGAAAAACTAAAAGGGTACTGTCTTGCGCACTTAGCTGAAATGAAAGTGCAATGAAGATTATGAAAATAAGTTTTTTAAGCATCTCAGGTAGTCTAACTTTGAATTTCAACCTTGGTCAAATGAGCAAATAATTGCTGATTAGCATATCAATCATCTTTTGGATGAATGATTTTGGTTGAATTCAAATTTCACTAAAAATCTTCAATCCAAAGTGGATTCACCAGCATTTAGATTTTCTATACCTTTTAACTCTACTATCTGGAAAGTTGTTGCAGATGCGCGAAATGGTTTGATGGTTTTGGAGCTTAGAGATTTGGAGAGCCAAGACATCCAATTCGCACAAATGAATATCAAAACTGGTGAGAGCACTCTTTTTAAGATCGCTTCGGCGGATCTTTGGACGGTACTTATAGCCTACGAACATCCCAAGCTAGTATTAGAACAATTTATTGATCCTCAAAATCCGAACAGTAAAAGACTAATTTTATTTGATGTATTGAGCGAAAAAACTGAAAAGGAAATTGAAGGATTTCAATTCACCAATTTAGAAAACGGACTTCTTAAGGGATACAATCTAGAATCTAGAAATGAGGAAGAATATAATTTGGATGTAATTCCTAGTGAAAATAGAAAAGCGTTGATTTCGCCTACATATTTTGCAGCAGATTCTGAAAGTGCCCAATCAGTCATGGAGTATTTATCACTTGAGAAGTCTGGTATTGGTTTTGAATACTATGAGGGTCAAAACTGGATCATAATTTGCTATTATGAGCGTTTGGGTACAAACTTTGATAGAAGCCTTGTCTTGATTAAAAATGAAGAGGAGGTCTTGAGAAGAAAAATTGATAAAGAGATGACTGGTTTTGCTTCAGGAGCTTTCTTTATTTTTGATGATTTTCTCATATTTATTGAACATAGAAATCACTTACATGCGATTGAATTATAAGATGCCAGAGATGCCAGTTTTTAAGATTTTGGTGATAGTAGGAATTCTTTTTATGGGGTTATCTGCAAAAGCAGGTTCTTTTGATTCGTTAAGAGTTGAGTCGAAAGGAGCCGATACTTTTGTGATTCATCAGGTAGATAAAGGTGAAACGCTATACAGTCTCTCCAAACGATATGGAGTAGATATTGATCAGATCATTTCCGCAAACGAAATGGTGGACAATCAACTTTCTTTGAGTCAAGAACTGATCATCCCTGTCAGCAGAGATAAGGTTGACTTAGAGGCTGAAGATATAGTCGAGGAGAAGGAAGATGAAATATCAAGATTTCATGAAGTCCAACCTGGAGACACATTCTACGCTATTTCGAAGAAATATGAAGTTGGGGTGGATGAAATAAGATCAGCAAATGATTTCACGACCAACGAGCTTTCCGTTGGACAGAGGCTTGTTATTCCAGGATCTGCACGAGTTTCGGATGAGTTAGGCACTGTAATCGTAAGTAATGAGGAAGAGGCTTCATTAGAGGACACCTCTAAGACGATAAAAAATCAACTACCAGAAGGCTTCTCAGAATATCTAGTTCAAACTGGTGAATCTCTTGGCTCTATTGCAGGTAGATTTAGTGTTAGACCTGATAGCATTGTTTTTTGGAATAACCTTCCAAACTCTTATTTGACTATCGGTCAGAGATTAATAATCAAAGGAAAGCTTGATCAAGCAAAATTACTAGTAAAAGAGGAGGTGGAAACGCTACACTATGGAACAAGGAAGGAGATCAAAGATAATAGCGGGTTCACTAAAATACTCGAAGAGGGAACTGCCAGAAAAATAGAAACCTCTACCAAAACCAACAAGTACTTAGCATTGCATCGTACATTGAGTGTAGGATCATTGGTTGAAGTGCGTAACCTGATGAACAATCAAAAAATATTTGTGCGTGTTGTTGGGAAATTACCAGAAACGGGCTTGAATAAGAATGTGATGATTAGACTCTCTCCAATCTGTTTTGAGCGCTTGGGAGTAATTGATCCAAAGACCCGAGTGGAAGTATCTTACTTCCTCGACTAAGTGAAAGACGAAGAGTTAAAGTCGTTTATGGATGAGATGGTTGACAAATACAATCAACCAGATTTCATTGAAAATGATCCCGTATGTATCCCTCATCGTTTCTCTAAACCTCATGATATAGAAATTGCAGGATTCATGGCAGCCGTACTGGCATGGGGCCAACGCATTACGATTATTAACAAGTGTACTGAATTCTTTGAGTCTATGGATAATGCACCATTTGACTTTATGCTCAATCATTCCGAGACAGACCTAAAGCGATTTTTAAATTTCAAACATAGGACGTTCAATGCCACAGATGCGCTGTACTTTATTGAGTTTTTCAAGCATCATTATAGCTCCAACGACTCTTTAGAATCAGCTTTTACAATGGGTGCTCAGCAAGAAGCTCAAAATGTTGAGCAGCATTTGAATGGGTTTTTCAAGTACTTCTTTTCGTTAGAAGATCACCCAAGAAGAACCTATAAACATATAGCGAGACCAGCCAGAAAGTCCGCGTGTAAGCGACTCAATATGTTTCTAAGATGGATGGTTAGATCAGATGATCGGGGAGTGGATTTCGGACTTTGGAAGAAGATCTCTCCAAATCAATTAATCTGTCCTTGTGACCTGCACGTAGATAGGGTTGGACGAGCCTTGGGGCTTATTGCAAGAAAACAAACCGATTGGCAAACTGCAGTAGAGCTCACCAATCGGTTAAAAGTATTTGACCCGAATGATCCGATCAAGTATGATTTTGCCTTATTCGGACTAGGAGTAGAGGGTAATTATTATTGATTCCACTGCGCAGGGTTACTTCTCCAAGCGTTAAGAGTTGCCTCAAGTTCTGGCTTGATCGTACCAGCTTGGATCATAGAGTTCACCAAAGTCGCATAGTCGCTCAGGTACCATAATTCCACATTGTGCTTAGCGAAATTTTCCTCTGATACTGGAAAGCCATAAGTAAAGATAGCTATCATGCCAAGGATATTCATACCTTCATGGCGAATGGCTTCACCTGCCTGTAGTGAACTTCCGCCAGTCGAAATCAAGTCCTCGATAAGCACTACTTGGGCATTTTTGATCACCTTTCCTTCAATCTGATTACCCATTCCATGCTCTTTCGTTTTTGACCTGACATAGATAAATGGTAATCCCAATTCATCTGCAACCAAAGCACCTTGAGGTATGCCTGCTGTAGCCACGCCAGCAATACACTCTACTTCTGGGAATTTTTCCTTGATCAATTTGGCAAGACGTTTTTTGATCAAAGTTCTGGTAGCAGGAAAAGATAAGCTTAGCCGATTATCACAATATATTGGGGATTTCCATCCAGAAGCCCAATCGAACGGGTTTTCAGGTCTCAATTTGATTGCCTCGACTTTGAGAAGTTCATTGGCAATTTCGTTAGCTATTTTGGGGTTGTACTGCTGTATTGACATTTAGGAAGTTTGTTTATTTAAAAAATGCCGAAGGCTTTATAACCACGACAGAAATTGTGTTTTATTTGTCAGGCAAAGCTAACATTCTCATGAAAATATTCATCAATGATATCCCCGTTCGTATTCTTAATCCTAAGAATTTGGATGAATCATTTGAATTTGACTTAATCATTGACGGAAGTATCTCCGAAATCAAACCTAAGAACTTGATTGATGACGTGTTGATCCGCAATGCAGCGCCTCAGCAGGTAGATGAACTTCTTCATCTAATGACTGATAATAAGTTGAAAAAGCTAGATTCAATAACATTCGTAAGTGAAGAAAAGCGTTTGATTATTGATTATATCAAGAAGAAATTTAAAGTCATACATGCAGCAGGTGGAGTAGTGGATAAGGGAGGGAAGATATTACTCATCTATAGAAAGGGTAGATGGGACATCCCAAAAGGCAAATTGGAGAAGAAAGAAAAGAAGCGTAACTGTGCAGCTCGTGAGGTAGAGGAGGAGACAGGTGTTAAAGTAAAGATTGAACAAAAAATAAACGCTACCTGGCATACTTACACTGCGAATAAGAAGTATGTTTTAAAAAAGACTCACTGGTATGTGATGAAGTGCTTAGACGATAGTGGTCTCGCGCCGCAAGCCGAAGAAGGAATAGATGAAGTGAAATGGATGAATCTGGCAGAGCTGCGAGCCGCACTTTACAATTCTTATCGATCAATCAGGGTAGTGATACAGGAATACCACAGGTTACTAAAAAACCAAGATCAAAGCTTATAAGGAAGAAACGGAGAGACATCACCCCCGTATTTGTGCACCTCTCTAATGATTGTGCTACTGATCGGAGCTAGCTCGGGAGACGTGATCAGGAAAACGGTCTCCAATTCAGAATTAAGGTATTTGTTGATTTGCGAAATTCCATTTTCGTATTCAAAATCTGTAGTATTTCTCAGTCCACGTACTAGAAATTTGGCATCATATTTCTTAGCAAAAATCGCTGTTAGTTCATCATACAAAACCACTTGCACACCGTCTTTTCCCTCGAAAGTCTTATTGATTTTATCAATCATTAGTTCAACATCGAAATAACGTCGTTTTTTGGAGTTGTGCCCCATAGCAATGATTACTTGATCAAATAGCGCTAAACTTCTCAGCACAACGTCTTCATGACCCTTAGTGAATGGGTCAAATGAACCTGGGAAAATCGCCACTTTCCCCATTACTCACAAAGGAATATGCTGAATAGATCGAAGTATCTGTGATCTGGGAGCGAATCAAATTCGCTTGTGAACTTCAAAAATTTCGGCTTAGAACCGAAGTTGATATTGCGAATGTATTTTTTCGATAGTTCAATAGCTGGAGAATCGTTCTTGATGAAGCCCCAAAGAACAACATTACTGGTCTTTGCAGACAACCCGAGCTCTCTTATAACCAACATCATGTATTTCAGGTAGTCTTCACCATTTCTAGCCGCAAATTGGTTATAGTAATGAAGGCTCTGGTTTTGAGTGACCGCTAAATGAATGATGCCACGATCCAAAAAAGCAAAAAGAGATTTTTCTAAGGAATGATCATCATATTTTAAAATTCCTTCTATAAAGGCACTTCCTTGATGCACCACCTGAATAGACTTGTTAGCCATGGTTTCCTTTAACCAAGACACCACTTTCCTGTCAGCAGCAAAAACATTGACCGCATCGCTTATGATATGCTTGTAATAGTATACTTCCTCGATTTTTGTCTTGATATCTGAATTCAATGCCAGATAATCACTCGCAGCAGTTGGAAGGAAATGGCTTTTTGGGACAAGGGAAAACTTATGGCTTTTAAAACTTAACTTAATACTATCCCATGATGTCAAAGACAGTACTGGATGTTTTTCGAAAATCTCCTTGAGTACCTCTAGGCGTGTATTTATGGTCTTAATGTTATTGAGCTTGTAGTCTTCAAGCAAAACACAACCACCAGTCTGTCGGTTAATAATCAAAAACTGAAAATCTCTGATTCCAATCTGAAGGCAAAGAGAATAAGACGAGAGCTTCGTTGTTTTGAAGCTCTCTGCCTGAATTTTCTTTATCAGTTTGAAATTGGATGTGGCAGTTTCCATCAAAATATTATTCCCAATTCCCAGCTGTAGTCACACTTGTTCTCGATCCGAAACGCAAAGGTTTCTTCGTGTTGTATTCACTTTCTTCATCTCGCTTTGGATCGATTGGAGATGGATTTTTAACTTCGATGGCATTTACTTTAACTCCACTTTTCTCAATTTTATCAGCCCAGGCATCAAATTTAGTCAATGGTTCTACACCAGGCACATAAGCGAGTGTTTTCAAATTGAATCTTGGCCAAACTGTTTTCTTGAAAATAGAATCTTTAACTCCTATAGTACCAAGAGTATCTATTTCGACATAAGAACTATCAGCTCCATAGTCTAGCGTGATTACGAACTCAGTTTTCTCGGTAAGATAAAATCGCCCCGAATCAACAAAGGCGGTAAGCTTATCCCAATCGCTTGTGTATTGTCCATTCACAGCTAAATAAGCCAATTCAGCTTCCCGAATCATTTTTAATTGCTCTATGATTCTGGCTTCCATTTTACTAAGGCGCTGTGATTCTTCAATACTTGAATCTATACTGTAGTATAAGAAGTATGATAAGCACAGGGCAACAATTCCGAAGATGATGGTGAAGATTTTTGTTTTGCTCATTATTCTGTTAGGATTTTTTGCAATAATAAAGATAATTAGAATGTCAAAGAAACCCTATTTGTTCGAATTATGGGGAAACTCAAAAAAGCTCCGCTTGGACAAAAGAATATCTAGACTTTCAATGTGATGTAATATATTATGTTTCTTGGTATTGTCTATGGTCGAGAGCCGCTCAAAAGTAATCCATGCCACATCATTGATGATTTGATCATCAAGGCTCAATTCAGGATCTATTCCTTTTTCGAGTTTACCTTCTATGTGTTTTATGCTAAAAAAGATTTCCAGAGCATGTATGCGCTCACCTATGAACTCATTGGTAAATAGGTAAGATTCCACTTCTATATCCAGGTTCGTTTCTTCCTTGAACTCACGAACAACAGCTGATCTGCATGATTCGCCAAACATAACACCTCCTCCTGGAAGTGACCAAAAGGTCTCATTGCCGTTTAAACCTCGATGATTGATCAGGAGGATTTGATCCGCTTTGATCAAAATACCACAAGATCTCACCCTCAACTTTCCTTCATAGTGTGGCGTATTCTTATTTTCTCTATCCATAATTCAACAATTTTTAATCAGGCTCGTTAACTTTACTCAAAAAATTAATAATATGAGAGTTTTAGCAAGTCTATTTGTTTTATGCATAGGGTTTGGAGTTATAGCACAGACAGCTACTGCTGACACACCACAGAACGGAGCGAAGATCGCGTTTTCAGAGTCATCTTTCGATTTTGGAGACATTACCCAGGGAGATAGAGTAACACACACTTTTGCCTACGAGAATACAGGCAATGAGCCGTTGATTCTTTCGGACGTAAAAACAACCTGTGGTTGTACTGCTACAAATTGGGATAGAGAGCCACTTGCTCCAGGAGAAACCGCAGAAATAACTGTAAATTTCAATAGTAGGGGCAAAATGGGAATGCAGAATAAAGTAGTGACGATCATGTCAAATGCTGTGAATAGTACAGAGCGAGTGAAAATCGTGACTAATGTCTTGAAACCAGAGCCTGTCGTAACCGAAGAGCCGAATTAATCTATTTTCACTAAGTGGAAAATCATCGTGATCCATCCTACTATAAAGCATACTCCGCCAAAAGGAGTGATTGCTCCCAAGATTAAAATATCGGTAATGGATAGAATATAAAGAGATCCTGAGAATAAAAATATTCCAGCAATGAACAAATAGCCTGCTCCTTTGAGTAGGCTATTTTTTTGATCTTTTTGAAATAGCAAGCCCACAACCAAGATGGCGATACTGTGAAACATTTGGTAGAGAACTCCTATCTTAAATGTTTCAGTTTTTCCCGTTTCGATCAATATATCTTTTAGAGCGTGAGCGCCAAAAGCTCCTATTGCGACCGTGAGCGTAGCGAATATGCATCCGATAATTAAGAATTTCTTACGCATAATTTCTTTCGCCAAATATACTGCTACCTACCCTGATCAGGGTACTTCCTTCTTCCAAGGCAATCTCGTAATCACTACTCATCCCCATGGAGAGCTCAGTGAGCTCAAAGTTACTTGTGGTATGTGTTTTTGCTTCAGTGAAGATCGATTTCAGGAACTGGAATTCCTTTCTAATTTTCGTTGTGTCCTCCGTGAATGTTGCCATTCCCATTAGACCTATAATTTTGATATTATTCAATTCTCCCAATTCTTGGGACTTGATAAGTGCTTGAATTTCATCTTCATTAAAGCCAAACTTGGTCGTTTCCTCTGCTATATGTACCTGTAGTAAGCAGTTAATCACTCGGTCGTTTTTCTTTCCTTCTTTATTGATTTCCTTGAGGAGTCTAAGGCTATCCACTGAGTGAATGAGGTAGACATATGGAGCAATGTATTTCACTTTATTTCGCTGAAGATGCCCAATCATGTGCCAGAATATATCGTCGGATAGCGTTTCAAACTTCTCTGTCATCTCTTGGGCCTTGTTCTCACCAAAATGCCTTTGTCCAGCATCATATGCTTCTTGAAGCGCTGAAATTGGCTTGGTTTTACTCACCGCCACCAATCTTGCTTTCGTGCCGTTTAATTCTAATTTTATTTTCTCTATGCCTTCACTTATGTCGCTCATGGATACTTTTTGAATAGTTGAATATATTAACTTCGAGCATCGCTCAAAGTTGGAAAGTCGTGGTAAATAATTCTATGACTTTAATGATTACTTTTCTATGGCACTAATAGGCAACCTACTTAAGAAAGGTATAATACTCCGAGAGAGTCTTGAACAGCAGTATACTTCACCGTTGGATTTGCAAAAAAGTGAATTGAGGAAATTGTTAATTAATTCGCAAAATACCCTGATCGGGAATAGATATCATTTCAAAGAACTCCTTAAATCTTTTACTGATCGAGACAGAGCCCACTTTCATCAAAAGCTACAGAATCAAATACCTATTTATGATTATGATAAAATTCATGATGAATTTTGGAGTCTTTCAGTGCAGGGTCAATCTGATGTAGCTTATCCCGGAAGGGTGAAATATTTTGCGCTGAGTAGTGGAACTTCAGGCTCATCCTCCAAATACATTCCGGTTACTAAGGATATGATTAAGTCGATTCGAAAGACGAGTATGCGACAAATCCTCTCTTTGTCTAAATGTGATTTGCCAGATTCATTTTTCACTAAAGGGATCTTGATGCTCGGAGGAAGTACCAATTTGCGAAAGCAGGGCACATACTTTGAGGGTGATTTAAGTGGTATTACTGCCGCACAGCTTCCGTTTTGGTTTCAGCACTTTTATAAGCCTGGTGGTAGGATAGCCAGAACCATAGACTGGTCAGATAAGCTCGATGAAATTACGCTGAATGCCAAAAAATGGGATATTGGAATAATCGTGGGAGTGCCAGCATGGCTTCAGATTTTGATAGAAAAAATAGTCAAACATTATGATGTAGCTACGATTCATGACATTTGGCCAAATTTGAGAGTGTTTGTTCATGGAGGTGTGTCATTTGATCCTTACCGCAAAGGATTTCAAAAGCTGGTTCGTGAGCCGCTGATATACCTGGAGACCTATTTGGCTAGTGAAGGTTTCATGGCCTTTCAGGCTAGTCCGGATTCTAAATCTATGAGACTGGTATTAAACAATGGCATTTACTATGAGTTCATTCCCTTTGATAAAGAGAATTTTGAAGAGACAGGAGAGGTGAAAGGAACTCCACAGACACTAAGAATAGATCAGGTTAAGGAAGAGGTGGATTACGCTCCCCTGATTACGACCAATGCTGGTGCTTGGAGGTATTTGATCGGCGATGTGATCCGTTTCACCAATGTGTCAGGTTGTGAGATAGTGATTACGGGAAGAACAAAGCATTTCTTGAGTCTTTGTGGGGAGCATTTGTCCGTGGATAATATGACAAAAGCGATTGAGTTGATTTCAGGGGAACTAAGTGTGGATGTGAGGGAGTTTACAGTTATTGGTCAATCCAACGAAAATGGATTTGGACATACTTGGTTTATTGGAACCGATGATATGATTCAGAATGACTTGATAACTAATCTACTTGATGAGAAGTTGTGTGAGCTGAATGATGACTATGCTGTAGAAAGAAAGCATGCATTGAGTGAGATCAAAGTAATAGTTTTGCCTGTCAGGTTTTTTTATGATTGGATGAAACAGAATGGTAAAGAGGGCGGACAAAATAAGTTTCCAAGAGTACTCAAGAATCAAAAATCAATTGATTGGATCCGGTATGTTGATTCAATAATTCAAAAGAAATAGAAAGTATATGCCTCCTTATCTCCTCGGACTTTTCTTTGGGTTGATCTTCGTTTTCTCTTTCGGTCCAGGCTTTTTCGCACTGATTCAGACAAGTGTACAGAAGGGGTACAAAAAAGCTATTTTCCTAGCCATTGGGATCTCGTTGAGCGACATTATCTATGTTTCTTTGGCACTTCTAGGTGCAGCCTCTTTGTTGAAAGATCCCACTACTCGATTTTGGATGGGACTGGTAGGGACGGTGGTCTTATTCGGTTATGGAATTTTCACATGGTTCAGAAAACCTACCATTCAATCTGAAGCCTCATTAAGTGAAGAGGAAACCAACCTTTCCGCGGTAAAGTATCTATTCAAAGGATTTATCCTCAATGGACTGAATCCTTTTATTGTTGTTTTTTGGTTGAGCATCATAGGTTTGGCAGCAACGAATTATGATTTTAGTACGAATGAGAAATACTACTTCTTCTCTGGTGTGCTCAGCACCATTTTGACATCAGACATCATAAAGGTGCTAATCTCGTACCGGCTAAGACAGTTCGTGACCGAAAAGAGAATTGCATTGATTAATAAAATTGTAGCCGCAGTGGTGGTGGCTTTTGGATTTCAGATGATCTACTTTCTGATAACGACTTATTGATTTGGATCAAAAAAAGCATCAATCAAATAATGATTGATGCTTCAAAGATATTTTTCAAATTACACTAGTACTTATCCGTATGCACTCCCACAGCTCTGCCAGAAGGGTCATTTTGGTTTTGGAATGATGCATCCCAAGCTAAAGCTTCTGGCGTACTGCATGCGACAGATGGCACTGACGGCACACAAAGTGCAGCAGTATCTGAAGGAAAATGCTCTGCGAATATCGAACGATAGTAAAACTCTTCTTTGTTCATTGGAGTCTGCACAGGGAAACGGTACTTGGCGTTAGACAATTGCTCGTCTGAAACTTCCTCGTTTACTCGAACCTTGAGCGTATCTATCCAGCTATACCCAACACCGTCAGAGAATTGCTCTTTCTGTCTCCAAGCGATGCTCTCAGGTAAGTAATCTTCAAATGCTTTACGAAGTACCCACTTTTCCATGCGTTCGCTTGTGATCATTTTGTCTTTTGGATTGAGTCTCATAGCTACATCCATGAATTCCTTATCCAAGAACGGAACTCTGCCTTCTATACCCCATGCGGCCAAAGACTTATTCGCTCTCAAGCAGTCATACTTGTGAAGCTTAGAAAGCTTACGCACCGTTTCTTCATGAAACTCTTTAGCGTTTGGCGCTTTGTGGAAGTACAAATATCCACCAAAGAGTTCATCAGATCCTTCGCCCGAAAGTACCATTTTGATACCCATGGATTTGATCACTCTTGCCATCAGGTACATTGGTGTGGATGCCCTGATAGTAGTCACATCATAAGTTTCCAAATGATAAACCACATCCTTAATAGCATCCAGTCCTTCTTGAATGGTAAATAGTATTTCGTGATGCACAGTACCCAAATGTTCTGCAGCCTTTTTTGCAGCGACTAAATCTGGTGAGCCCTTCAACCCAACTGCAAATGAGTGGAGTTGAGGCCACCAAGCAGCTGATTGGTCATCACTTTCAATTCTTTTGTCAGAGAATTTCTTGGCCAGTGCAGAGGTTACAGAAGAATCCAGACCTCCTGATAGTAGAACACCGTAAGGTACATCAGACATCAACTGTCTTTTCACTGCGGCTTCTAATGCATCGTGTAGATCTTCGATGCTCGTTTCGTTATTCTCTACAGCGCTGTATTCTGTCCACTCTCTCTTGTACCATTGTACAGGTTCAGTGTCATTCGACGTGAGGTAATGCCCAGGAGGAAACAATTCGATTTTAGTACAAACCCCTTCTAGCGCTTTGAGTTCTGACGCAATATAGAATGTTCCGTTTTCGTCCCATCCCATGTACAATGGAATGATACCCATGTGGTCTCTGGCTATTAGGTACGAATCATTTTTGATATCATAAATGGCAAAAGCAAAAATTCCATTGAGTTCATCAAGAAAAGAAGATCCTTTCTCTTGGTATAGAGCCAATATTGCCTCACAGTCAGATTCTGTCTTGAACTCATATCGACCTACGAAATTCTTCCGTATTTCACGGTGATTGTAGATTTCACCATTCGCGGCTAGTACCACATTGCCGTCTTGACTAAACAGTGGCTGTTTTCCTGAAGTTGGATCAACAATTGATAATCGCTCGTGTGCCATCACAGCATTCCCACCGCAATATATCCCACTCCAGTCTGGCCCTCTGTGTCTGATCTTTTTAGACATCTCTAGCAACTTGGGTCTCATTTGCTCAGCTGTTTGCTTGAGCTCAAAAGCACATACTATACCGCACATATTCTACGAAATCTTAAAAATTTGAATTCACATTAAAAGCCTAGGCATCATGTGAATATTAGGAGTTTCTAAATTCGAGACGAAAGTTAATGGGAGTAATTAATATTTTCAATAAAAGCACCGTTTATATGTGCGATTAGTGAAAAATAATTGAATTTCATTGCTTGATTTTAAACAAAACTCAATTTTGATTATGATATCGACATTTACACTTACTGATTTAGTCAGTAAGAATACTTTTGAGGAATGTAGCGCGACTGAGCAACCAAAATACCATTAATACTAACGCCCACTTGACGTAAACTCTGTAGTAGTCGGTGGTGTCCTTGTAACGTGTCTCTTTGATTTCTGCCTTTTCTAAGTTGTCTATTTCCTGAAACACTTCGACTAATGCTTCTTTGTCCGACACTCGATAAAACTTCCCACTTCCAATTTTGGCAATTTCTCTCAAGTTAGTCTCATCAAGGGTATTCTCAACATATCTTGGTCTACCAAAGAAGTCAGTACCAAACGGAACCCGACCTTCTTTCCCTATCGCAATGGTATAGATCGTAATATTATAAGCCTGAGCCAATTTAGCTGCGGTGATTGGATCTATGTTTCCTGCGGTATTGTCTCCATCACTTAGTAAAATCAGCACCTTGGATTTACTTTCAGATTCTCTTAATCTATTGGTGGCTACTGCCAATGCGCTTCCTATGGCAGTACCTCGGTTCTCTATCAATTCGAAAGAGATGTCATCAATATAGGTGTTGAGCAATTCATAGTCACTCGTCAATGGAGATCGTGAGAAAGCATCCCCAGAAAAGACAACAAGGCCTATTCTGTCCTGAAATCTTCCAGCTACGAAGTTTCTCGCTACTTCCTTAGCAGCCTCTAACCGATTGGGCTTGAAGTCCTCTATCTGCATAGATTCTGAGATATCAATTGTCATCATGATATCAATACCTTCACTCCATTGCTCTACTTGTTCGTTAGTGGATTGCGGTCTCGCCAATGCAATGGCGCATAGACTCATGACGAAGAAGATGAGAATAGGGGGGATAACTCTCAAAATACTCACAGGATCACTTTTGATGTCTTTTTTAGTCAGTGCGATGGGCAATGCCGTTCTGAATCGAGAAAGCAATAAGCTTCTGATCAATAGAATCACTAAGAGGATAGCAGGTATGTACAGCCAGAGGGGTTGTTCGAAATCGAATGACTTGAGCTTCGTCACAGAGAACCAGTCAAGAGAAAGCCAATTATCGTCGCTATTCATTTTTCGTTCTTGATTTGATCAGTCACTACAGTATATCGATGTTGCGTATAATCTTCAATGGCTTGAAAGTCTTTGTACAAATCACCGTTAAGCTTAGCACCATATACACTTCTGTCTATGCTTTTCAATGTGCCGTTAAGCTCAGAAGTAAAGCCGAGATTCATGATCTCCTTAGTGGTGAGTTTGGAAAATGGTCGGTTTTCTAATTTTTCCAAAAAGACTTTCCAATCCGAAAGGGTCTTTTCTGCTATATGTTGATCAGGGGTATCTTTCAAATCTCTGATATTCAAGGTCAGACGCTCAGAAAAATTTACATAGGCTTTTCTCAGTCTTCGCAATTTGAGCGTTTTTCTCACCTTTGAGCCAAAGATTAAGTAACCTCCAACAAGCAGTACCAAGAGAATACCCAATACAATCCACATCATTGGATAATTAAACTGAGAGGGCACATCCAGAAAGGCGATATTGGTTTTGAGACTGGTTGTGTCTGTGACTTGAGGGATCAGTTCAGTAAGAAAGATAGAATCAAGACCCATCGAGATTTTTGTACTATCTCCGTTTGATTTTATTAAGAATGCTGGAAGTGTGAGGTATTGAACAGGGTCGATCTCATAGCTCTGCAAGGTGTAAACAGCAGAATCTAGAATATCTCCGTTAATGATTCGCCCTTCGAAGTATTCTTTAGCAGAAAACTCGAAAGGAGAGAAATCAAAAGTGGTATCTGGCAATATGAGCTCAAACTCCTCAGGATATCTTGCCGACATCCAAAAGCTTATATTTTCTCCAATTTTAAGGCTGTCTTTTACAAAACCACCTTTAAGGGAAATTTTTTGAGCGGACAGATTGATGACTGTCGATAGTAAGATGAAAGTGAAGAGTTTACCTCGCACGTTGTGTATTCGTTTTGTTTCTGTGCCTAAAAAGTTTCACCAATTTCGGAACGTAATCTTCTCCAGTTACTACGGAAAGATAATTAACATCGTTGCGCTTGCAGAAGTCTTGAAGTTCGGCAGTATTCTTCCTATAGGTCTTATCCAATACTCCCTTGAATTTGCTAGAAGAAGAGTTGATCCAAATGGTCTTTCCAGATTCTTTTTCAATCATAGGGATGATACCTAAGCTTGGCATATTCGACTCTCGGGCATCAAACAATTGGACAACAACAAGATCATGTTTACGAGCCATCCCTTTAAGACTATGGATGTAGTCTTCATCGATAAAATCCGAGATCAAGAAAATAATGGCTTTGCGCTTGAGCATGCTCAAAGCAAATTTGATTCCTTTACTTAGATCAGTTTTCTTCGATTTTGGTTCCAATGAGAAAATACTCGAAAGAATTTCATAAGAGTGTTTCATTCCTTTACCAGGCTTGATGTACTTCTCTTTTTGATCCGAAAAGCAGAGTAAACCAACGGAACTGCTTTCTTTAACTGCTGACATACTGAGTAATGCGGTAATTTCTTTACCCAAATCTATTTTCTGCTGATTTTTTTTACCTATTTCACCAGATGCTGACACATCAAGTACAAATAGTACAGTTTGTTCTTTCTCTTCTATGAAAGTCTTCACGAAAGTTCCGTGGCCTTTAGCAGTGACATTCCAGTCAATAGTTCTTATATCATCGCCATATTGGTAAGTTCGTACCGAATCAAACTCTAAACCGGAGCCTTTGAAAATGCTATGAAAGTCCCCTTGCATTTGAGAATTGATTGCTTTTCGCACCCGAATTTCATATTTTCTCAGTTTTTTGAGGATTTCTTTCATTCAAAGTAATTTTGGGATTTGCCAAAGGAATACATTCGTGCAAAACTATAAGAACACATAGACTTAATTTTTGTGAAAAAGGCTCTTTTTTTTCTAATCCTTACGGTAGTGTTTAGCTGCACCTCCAAGAAAAAGGAATTACCCGAAGGACTTCTGACCCATGATGACATGGTAAGGGTTCTGATCGACGTGCATATTTTAGAATCGAAAATAAAAAAACTTTACCTCACTGGGGATAGTAGTAATAAGGTGTATCACCATTATGAAAAGATGCTGTTTGAAGATCTAAATATTAATAAGGCAACATATGAAAAGAGTGTAGCCTTCTATGTCGATGAGATTGGCTCGTATAAGGATATCTACGAAGAAGTAGTTGATAGTTTACTGGCAAGACAAAAGGCCAAATCATTTGACTAATGCTTATTTATCCTATCGACATTAAGGAAAGGTTAGGGGCTGATCAGTTATTTGAGTTGATTAGTCTCAAATGTAAGTCTGAGTTTGCGTCCACTATGGTTGCTAAGATTAAGCCAAGTGACGATGTGAATGAGGTCACCAAGTGGCTAGAGCAAACCGATGAAATGCTTCAGGCATTATCGTCCGGTGAGGTGCTCCCGTCAAGAGATTTTAAGGATCTGAAGATATTCCTTACAAAGATTCGAGTAGCTGGGACATTCCTGCAAGCTGAGGATTTCGGTGAGCTGAAGTCATTGCTCCAATTGCTCTATGATTGGGTTGATTTCTTGGGTAAGAATAAAGATCAGTATTGGAGACTGAGCGCCTTGATAGATGGTTTTGAGATTGATCAATCTTTAATAAAAGCAATAGATGCTATTATCGATGAGCGTGGAGCAGTTCGGGACAATGCCAGCCCAGAATTAGCATCTATTCGTGCTTCCTTAATTCAGAAAGAAAGAGCAGTTAGAACCACCATCAATAAGGTGTTGCGCAAGTCTATCCAAGACAAATTCACCGATGAGGATAGCACTGTAACCATTCGAGATGGTAGATTGGTTATTCCTGTTAGGGCGGAATACAAACGAAGAATTCAGGGTTTCGTACACGATGAGTCATCTACAGGTCAGACGGTCTATTTGGAACCAACCGCTGCACTTGAGCTCAATAATGAAGTAAGAGAATTACAGTATCAGGAAAAACGTGAGATCGCCAAGATACTCACGAAGCTTACCGATCTCGTCAGGGAGTCTTTAGATGACTTGGGCAAGGGCGCTTACTTTATTGGACTGATGGATTTCATACATGCCAAAGCTGTATTTGCGAAAACAATAGAGGCTGTAAAGCCTCAGATATCAAAGCTCCCTCAAAGCAAGTGGTATGATGCAAGACATCCGTTACTGTGGCTTTCTCACAAGGCTAGTGAAAAACCAACGATTCCATTATCGTTGGAGTTGACTCGTCAAGAGCATAGAATATTGATTATTTCAGGACCAAACGCAGGGGGTAAGTCTGTCGCGCTAAAAACTATTGGACTACTTCAATATATGTTTCAATGTGGGATTCCAGTGCCAGCAAGTGAAGCCTCTACTTTTGGTATTTATAAAAACATCTTTTTAGATATCGGAGATACCCAGTCTCTCGAAAATGACTTGAGTACTTACAGTTCCCACTTGACCTCCATGAAGTATTTCGTTGAGATGGCTGATCGGGATAGTATTTTCCTGATTGACGAATTTGGGACAGGAACAGAACCACAATTTGGTGGGGCAATAGCCGAGTCTATCCTTGAGCAGCTCAATGAGAAAAAGTCTTTTGGAGTGGTTACTACTCATTATCACAATCTCAAAAAGTTTGGTGAGAACCATGAAGGTGTTGTGAATGGTGCCATGAAATACGATGTGGTGGCTTTAGAGCCGATGTTTGAATTAGAGATAGGGAGGCCGGGAAGTTCATTTGCTTTTGAGATCGCTCAGAAAATAGGATTACCAAAGAAGACGATTGATCAGGCCAAGGGCAAGGTAGGTGCCAGTCAGGTTGACTATGATCACTTGCTCACGAGTTTGGAACTAGAAAAATCCAAATATGAGAAGCTCTTAAAAAAACTCAAAGAAGAAGAAGAGCAGATCGTGGAAATAAAGAGTGATTACGAATCACTCAAATCGATGCTTCAAGACGAGCAAAAGGAGCTGATCAAGCAAGCCAAACTCCGAGCAGCGCAGATAGTAGATGAAGCCAATAGACGCATAGAAAAGACTATAAGAGATATCCAAGAGAGCAAAGCAGATAAAGAAAAGACCAAAAAACTCCGAGCCAATTTAGAGCACTTCAAAAGTGATCAGACAAAGGGTGCAGCTACTCAGAAAGCTAGCAAAGTACCAAACCAGTTGAAAGAGGGGGACTATGTAATCTTGGAGGGACAAGACACTACCGGGGAGGTGATGCACGTGAAAGGCAAACAGGCTCAAGTGCGTTTCGGCAACCTGATTTCTTTTATTGATCTAAAGAGATTGTCCAAGACTTCCGCACCACAAGGCGGAGGGGGTGAGCGAAAATCCAAGAAGTTTGGAGGCATCAATATGTTGGAAAAACGCTCTCGATTCAATGCGGAATTGGATATTCGGGGAATGCGAGCGGATGAAGCATTGTCGAGAGTGGATGAATACGTAGATGAAGCCTTGCTGTTAGGCACTGATCAGATTCGGATTCTTCATGGAAAAGGTCATGGTGTACTTCGAGAAGTCATTCGAACTCACCTCAAAGGACATTCGAGTATTGGAAAGACGGCTGATGAGCATATCGAATTTGGTGGAAGCGGCATTACATTGGTGACTTTCAAATGAAAGAATTGACTATCTCTCAACTGGCTCTTCGCAATGGGCAAGACCGTGAAGAAATCTGGATTGCCTTTAAGGATAAAGTTTATGATGTCACCGAATCGCGCCTTTGGAAAAATGGGAAGCATTATGAGCATTGGGCGGGCCAAGATTTGACCGAGGAATTAAAAGATGCACCTCATACAGAGAAAGTCTTTGACAGAATGACGCAAATTGGCGTCATAGTTAACCCGGCGGCAATTAAATGATTGAATGATTTTATTAAGTCATTTGAAAGAAGTTAGTTACACCAAAATTAATATTGAATAATTCAACTCTAGTTGATAGTCAAATGAAATTAATAGCTGACGCAGGGGGCACTACTACCGAATGGAGATTAATCGACGGAGATCGCATTGAACAATTCCAATCTGATGGCTTCAATTTCAAAACACATCCTTTAGATCCTTTTTTGGCTAATCTACCTGAAGAGATTATCAACCTTAGAGATCTGGAAGAACTGTATTTTTATGGGGCAGGGATCACCAATGATATTGATGCTGAAATCCTTTCTAATAGATTTCAACTATTATTTCCAGGATGTTCTGTTTCTACATACTCTGACACATTAGGTGTAGCTCGGTCGATATTTGGTAGTGAGAAGGGTTTTGCCTGCTTATTGGGTACAGGTTCTGGGGCGGCTTATTACAATGGAACAAGCGATACTGAGAGAATTCCCTCATTAGGTTTCATAATAGGTGATGAGGGGAGTGGATTTACGATGGGTAAGGCACTTCTGACTGCAAAGATTCGTCAGCGGCTTCCTGAAGACCTAAATTCAAAATTCGATTTGGCTTATCCGAATTTTGAAGAATCAGACTTGATTCAGCATGTATATAGCAAGCCTAAGGCAAATTTATATGTAGCTGATTTCGCTTCTTTTTTGATCGAAAACCAATCTTCACCGTATGCATACCGGCTCATTGAGAATGAATTGACACAATTTTTTGAAAGCTTTTTTCCTAACAAGGAGGAAAATGCGAACCATCGATTTCGTTTTTGCGGGTCAATTGCTCATTATACAAGCAACATCCTAAGACGTGTTGCACCTAAATTCAACGTGGCAATAGACCTTATTGCCCAGAGTCCTATAGCTGGACTGACCTTATATCACCAAAACAATGATTAACATACCAGATACCGAGCAAGATTCTAAATATAGGGCTATCGACAAGATGTCGACCAGCGAGATTTTAGCAAACATTAATAAGGAGGATGCTGGTGTAGCTCATTCAGTCAATCAGGCAATACCACAGATCCAAAAATTCATCGATGCGGCTTTTGATAGAATGAATGCAGGAGGGCGACTTTTTTATATTGGATCAGGTACGAGCGGAAGATTAGGAGTTTTGGACGCATCAGAATGCCCCCCAACTTATGGCGTTTCTCATGACATGGTTATTGGTATTATCGCTGGGGGTGATGGTGCCATAAGAAAAGCCGTTGAGTTTGCCGAGGATGATCAAGAAAAGGCTTGGATAGACCTGAAACCTTATAACCCGACAAATGATGATGTGCTAGTGGGGATCGCAGCATCTGGTACTACTCCTTATGTGATAGGAGGGATTAGTAAAGCTAGAGATTTTGGTATGCTAACGAGTTGTGTGACGTGTAGCAAAAACTCACCCTTGGCAAAAGCATCTGAGTTTCCAATCGAAACACCTGTAGGGCCAGAGTTTATTACAGGGAGCACACGTATGAAAGCTGGGACTGCCCAGAAAATGATCTTAAATATGATCTCAACCTCATTAATGATTAAGCTCGGAAAGGTGAAGGGCAACAAAATGGTGGATATGCAACTGTCCAATAAAAAACTTGTCGATCGAGGAGTAAGAATGGTTTTAGAACAAACCAATCTCACCGAGTCGGATGCTAAAGATTTACTGCTAAAACTGGGCTCTGTACGTGAGGTGTTGAAGCATTTGCAATAGAGTAATCGATTTTCATTATTATCATAACATTACCCAGCACAACTTCAATGTTAATTTAATGTTAACAAACATTTTCAGTTTGAAAATATTGTTTTTATTTATTCTAGGAAAATAGTGAGAAGCAAATTCTCCAATAAGTCATCAATGAAGAATTTTATTTGGTGGGAATATTTCAATATTACTCCAATGATAATATTTTTTAATACATATTATTAAAATTTAATTGTAGTTGTAAACTGCTCCCATTAAGATGCTATATTTTTGTCGAAATATAAACCAAACTAACAAGTAAACGCAATGAGGAAAACTTTACGTAACTACGCTTTAATCACGGCAATGCTTCTCGCATCGGTAGTGACTTATGCGCAGAGCAAGATTACAGGTACTGTAGTCGATTCTGAAACAGGAGAAGGACTTCCAGGAGCTACAGTGCTCGTGAAGAGTACCACAAATGGGACTATCACCGATTTTAATGGTGAGTTTAGTATTACTACATCCAAGGATAATGTGACTTTGGTCGTTTCCTTTGTAGGATTCAAAAATGTAGAAAGATCAATCAAGACAAGTGAGACACAGACCTTGGGCAACATAAAATTGGAAGTTGGAGCAAATGAGTTGAGTCCATTGGAGGTGATTGCTTCTGTAGCAGTAGAGCGAAAAACGCCGGTTGCTGTAGCTACCGTCAGTGCGATAGATATTGAGGAGAAAGCTAGTAATCAAGAATTCCCAGAATTACTTAAATCAACCCCAGGTGTTTACACTACTAAACAAGGTGGTGGTTACGGTGATTCTAGAATAGCTGTACGTGGTTTCAATGACGTGAATGTCGCGGTGATGATCAACGGTATTCCAGTTAATGATATGGAAAATGGTCGTGTATACTGGTCTAACTGGGCTGGATTAACAGATGTTACTAGATCTATGCAGGTTCAAAGAGGTTTAGGAGCTGCGAAAGTAGCCGTTCCTTCTATTGGAGGTACAATTAATATTTTGACTAAGACTACTGATGCTATCAAAGGCGGAAGTGTTTTGATAGGTACAGGAAACGATGGCTACCAAAAGCAAGGCTTGACTTTATCAACTGGTTTGATGGATAATGGCTGGGCAGTGTCTGTATCCGGTTCGCAAGTAAAAGGAGACGGATATGTGGATGGTACAGCGTTTCAAGGTTACAACTACTTTTTCAATGTGACTAAACAAATCAATGACAAGCATATTATTTCAGCGACAGGGTTTGGTGCACCACAGCAGCACGGTCAGCGTGTGAGAGCGGAGAAGATCAGCACAATGAGAAATGCGCCTTCTGGAATCAAGTTCAATAGCACCTTCGGAATCAGGGACGGTAAAGAAGTTTTATATGAGGATAACTTTTACCACAAACCACAATTTTCATTAAATCATTATTGGACTATTAATAGCAAGTCAGAATTATCTACTGCTGCTTACATGTCTTTTGGTACTGGTGGAGGTGGTGGAATCTGGGGCGACTGGGGTCCAGCTATGAGGAGTACTTATGAACCATTGGATATAGATGCTTTAGTTGATATCAACAGAAATACTTCTGATGGTAATTCGCTAGCAATCATGAGAGCTTCTAGAAATGATCATAAATGGTATGGGTTGCTTTCAACTTACACGAATCAGATCAATAAGAATATCAATATCCTTGCTGGTATAGATTTAAGAAATTATACTGGGTCTCATTTCTACGAGATTACAGATTTACTTGGCGGTGAGTATTACTTAGATAATTCAGACATCAATAATCCAAACAGAACCCTTACAAAAGGGGATAAGTATAATTACAACAACGATGGAGTTGTGAATTGGACAGGTGGCTTTCTTCAAGCAGAATATTCAGAAGGTTCATTGGATGCATTCTTAACTTTTTCGGCTTCTAATACTGCTTACACAAGAATTGATTATTTCGGTTATTTAGATTCTGATGATCTTCAAACTTCTGATGTCTCAAATCACTTTGGTTATCAAATCAAAGGTGGTGCTAACTATAACTTGACAAGAAATCATAATGTCTTCGCTAATGTTGGGTACTTTGAAAAGGCTCCTGATTTTGATGCAGTGTTCTTGAACAATGATCAGTTCATCAATGATGCGGCGACTAATCAAAAAATCATTTCTTACGAACTGGGTTATGGATATAGAAGTGCAGAGTTCGTGGCTAATGCCAACGTTTACCGTACGGCTTGGTTGGATAGAACTTTAACGGCATCTTTTTCACCTCGTGAAGATGATGATACTACACCAGGTGTAGACGAAAGAGATTTGGTTTACAATGCTAGCCTTTTGGGTGTGAATGCACTTCATCAGGGTTTTGAACTTGACTTTACGTGGAAGCCGACAAGAGCCTTATCTGTAAACGGTATGGTGTCGATTGGTGACTGGGAATGGTCCGATGATGTGGCTGGTCAAGCAATTCTTGATGAAAATCAAGATACCGTAGATACGTTTGATAAACTTTATATCGGTGGATTGAAAGTAGGTGATGTAGCTCAGACTACTTATGCTTTAGGTGCAAGCTATGAAGTGTTTGACGGTCTTAAGTTGTCAGCTAATATGAATTATTTTGATAGACTTTATGCAGAGTACGATCCGAACAATAGGACTGATGCACCAGAAGGAGGGTCAGTAACTCAGCCACTGGAACTGCCAAGTTATATGACGATTGATATGATGGCTCGATACAATTTCCAACTTGGAAATCTTGATGCAATGGTTATTGGAAATGTGAACAACATTTTGGATACAGAGTACATTGCTGAAGGTAGTGATAGGCCAAATATTGCAGATTCCAACGTCTATTATGGATTTGGTAGAACTTATACTATCACCATGAAGGTGAATTTTTAATTACATCTAAGACACTAGAAATAAATAAGAGATGAAAAATATATTTTATATAACACTCATTGCGTCAGTATTGATGATGGTGGCTTGTGATCCACTTGCAGATACTTATGACGAGCTCGACGCTCAGGACGCTGGATTGGTTAAGGATTTTGAATATACCTTAACAGGTAGTGACTATGGCAGATTTGCTAATGCAACTGATGCAGATAGTCTTGTAGCTGAGAATGATATGTTTGCAGATTTCGATCAAGCCAAGCGTTTAATTCCTGGTATTTTGGCTGGTGAGTTCGAACAGTTTGGTTCGGGATCTACGGCAAAGGTATACTTTGAGGTCAACGAAGGTTTGGAAGAATTAAGTGGACTGATTAATGCTAACACTTTATTTATGGGAGGTGAAGAGTTAACTGGTTTTGATGCTTCTGCAGGGGCTGCAGGTTTTCTTTCACCATCTTATGATGTAGAAGATGCTGCTTTATCAGTATTGGGATCAGAAGTACAGGATGCTGAAGAAGGTGATATCTATGCAGTATCATATGGGTATGCTTCAAAAGATCCAATAGTTGATTTCAGTGCTGCTGGATTAAAAGTGGTTCATACGGAAGTATTCGCTGAAGATATCGAAGCTTATACGGCGGTTTCACTAGAAGGTAGTGCGACATTTGTTTATAATCGCTTCTTTAATGGAAACGCTGCAATGGGTGGATTTGTAGATGGTGCAGAGCAACCAAACAATGACTGGATTATTTCACCTTCAATAAATCTTAGTGATTTAACAGGTGCTGAATTGCGATTTCATCAAGTGATTAATTTCTTAGATGTTGCTCCAGAGAGTATTCTGAAGGTGAAAGTTGCGTCTGACTTTTCAGGCGATGTTTCAACTGCTACTTGGACTGAGCTTACGGTGGACGCTTGGCCTGCAGGTAATAGCTGGAGTGAAGAGGTTTGGTCTACAATGGATATCAGCGCTTTCGATGGTGAAACAATAAATGTTGCATTTCAATATATCACTACTGAAACTCTTGATGCACCAACTTGGGAAATAGGTGAAGTGATTGTTGAGGCTACTGCCTCTGTTGCTGTCACCGTAGTTGAAGCTCCAGTCACAATGACTGATATGTATCAGTATTCTGGGGGAGATTGGGGAATAATGGAAGGTATTTATTTTCTAACTGCACCTGATTACGACGGGATGGGTACAGGAAGTGGACAGCCTGGAAGATTTAATAATTTCAGTAGTTCTACTAGCCCGGATACTTATCTGCCGACGTTTTTGGCAGGTAAATACATTTATGCTTCTGAGGGTGATGAGCTGATGGTACTTTATAAGTTCTTTAATGGCTCAACTGTTACACGAGGAGATATTTACACCTTTACCGAGGGAATGTGGGTTGTGTCAGACGTCAATTTGAGTTTTGGATTTGATGGCAATACTTGGGTTCCTGATAACACTATCAAATATTCCACAGGATTCAATGATTATCAGGCAATAGGTGCGGCTACTGAGACTTCAAACCCTGCTGGTTCTGCTAGTATATTACAATATGGTAATTTTGATTTGGGCCTTTGGACGAGTAGCCAAATATTTGAAGCTATAACTGGTAGATTGATGGTACTTTTTCCAGGAACCGAAGAGGGGCAAAAGTATTTGGTAACATTTGATACCTGGGAGCCAGGCAACGGTACTCAGGATCTCTATGTAATCTTCGAAGGTGGAGAGTACATCCTATATGAGCAATAATTTTGAGATAATTTTGATTACAAAAGGGGAAGTGAAAGCTTCCCCTTTTTTTGACTTTTTTGTTATGAGAAAAATACTATTTCCTTGCTTCCTATTATTTAGTTTCTGGTCATTCGCTCAAATCCCTTCAGGATATTATGATGGTACTGATGGGCTATCTGGTGAAGCATTGAAACAAAAACTTCATAGCATAATTAGTAATCATAAGGTAAGGTCATACTCGGAGTTCCGTGATACAATTCTTCCTGATCTGGATGAAGACCCCAGTAATTCAGAAAACATAATTCTCTTTTACAAAAACACTTCTATTCCTAAATCTAATTTTGCTTCAAACAATCAAGCTGATTTTTGGAATAGAGAGCATACATGGCCGTCCTCTCATGGATTTTCAGACAATACTGACACGGCCTACACTGATGTGCATAATTTACGTCCTTCTGATGCGACCGTAAATTCTTCTAAGAGTAATAAGGACTTTAACGATATTGATAATTCTTCTGAAAACGCACAAGGAGAAGCCCCTGATACATATACGAATAGCGATTTTTGGGAGCCGCGTGATGAAATTAAAGGTGACGTAGCACGAATACTATTTTATATGACCACTAGATATGAAAGTAGTTCTCTTGATTTGGAATTAGTTGACAGGATTAGTTTCTCAGGGGACCCGGAGTTGGGTGTACTCTTCACCTTATTACAATGGCATCAAGCTGATCCTGTGACAGATGAAGAGAGAGCAAGACATGATGGCGCTTATGGTTATCAAGAGAACAGGAATCCATTTGTAGATCATCCGGAATTCGCGGCAGCTGTTTGGTCTGATGCGTCAGAGCCATTTATTTCTTTAGATGAGCTGAGTTTCAATAGAGATTTTGGGACGGTGCCTTTCGGAGAGTCCAAGAGTCAGCAATATAAAATTAAAGCTTATAATTTGGAGAGTGATATTTCAGTTTCTACAAGCGCACCATTTGAATTGTCGTTGGATGGTGAAACCTATGATAGCAGTATTTCTCTTACCTCAAATAGTTCAGCAAGTCAGGAATTCACAGTTTTTATCCGTTTTGTGCCTAGTGCCGAAGATGGAGCTACTTCAACTGCCTTAGTTACTCATACAGGGACCAATTTAGAGACAGTGATAATTCTAATCAAAGGAAAAGAAGGTGAGGTTGCGATCACCACAATTCAAGAAGCTCGTGGACAAGCATTAGGTACCGTGGCGTATGTAACAGGAGTTGTTATTGATGCCGGTACGAATAGTGGGAACAGTAGAGTGATATTTGATGGTACAGCTGGAGTTGTAGTTAGAAGTTTTGATGTAGGCAATGAATCTGCACCATTAGTACAAGGCGATAGCATTGTGGTTAGTGGAGGGCTTTCGGAATATGGTAATCTATTGCAAATCGAAGAATCTCCGGTGGTTCTTAATCTCATATCACAAGGTGCTGAGTTGCCCAACCCTCAGGAAATTACGATTGCGGAAATTGGGGAAATATATGAATCAGAATTAGTAGTGATTCGAGATGTCCAGTTTTCGGAACCAGGAGGTACATTCGGAGGTGGTGGAACAGCTGGAAACTTTGAAATATTTGATGCAACAGGTTCGGTGGTTTTTAGAATTGGAAATTCGGCTCATCCACTTGTAGGTTCTCAAGTCCCAACAGGGACCTTTGATATTACCGGAATAATTGGTCAATTTTTTGATGACTATCAATTTTCTGTGAGAGATGCAAACGATCTTGCATTGGTCACACAAGGATCCGGCGGGATCAATCCTGAACTTATTGACATTGAACAAGCCAGGAAGAAATCTGACGGATCGGTTGTGTCAGTAAAAGGGATTGTCATTGGCGCGGTTAATAATAATGATATTAACCGAGTAGTCTATGATGGTACAGCAGGTCTAGTGGTAAGAAGCGGAGATATAGGTAATCTGTCGGCTAATTTGCAAATTGGTGATAGTGTGGTAGTTACAGGGGGTGTATTAAATTATAATGGGTTATTCGAGATCGAAGAGTCTCCAATTACCATTAAAGTTATAAACCAGAATAACGCTTTACCAGAAGCCCAACAAATAACGATTGAACAAATCGGAGAAATATATGAATCTGAGTTGGTTGCTTTAACAGAAGTTTATCTTAAGGAAACCGGAGTGTTTAGTGTTGGTGAGTATACACTCACGAATGGTGGTTCTGAGATTGTTTTGAAAATTGGTAATTCGAGCAATCCATTAATTGGGCAGCCGATTCCATCATCACTATTTGATCTTGTGGGCTTTGTTGGTCAGTCCAATGATGATTATCAAGTATTCGTAGATTTCGAAGAAAATATAACAGTTTTGGACCAAGTTTTAGGAGGTTCTAATTACGTTTTACTTCTTGATCTTATTTATCCTAACCCAGTTGCGTCGCAACTACACCTAAATTTAGGCCGGAGGATGTTCACAGATGGCTGGGTGAGAATAGTTGATCTAAAAGGAAAAACAGTTCTCGAACAGTCATTGCTTTCTACAGTTTTCGATGTATCACACCTTCAGAGTGCCATGTATTTGGTAATTATTGGAGATAGTGAAAACACATTTTATTCTCGAATGATCAAAAAATGATTTGCATCAAATAGAACCATACTATCGCTGGTTGAATCACTATGATTCAAGTAATGATGACCGATCGCCATTTCATGGTAAGGAGTACAATTACGACTTATACTCAGAGAATATCTATGGTTACTATATAGATCCTGCTTGGGATTACTTCGGTTCAGAGACCCTATATCTTAAGCTTCTTTTTCTCGACTATGATCAAGGCTATGCGGTGATAGAGTTGATAGGAGAGTGGAATGATGCCATCAACAATGACATCATGCTTATGAAGCGCAATATCTTGGAGCACCTCATGGAGGAAGGTATTTCTAAATTCATCATGATCGGAGAGAATATCCTCAACTTTCATGGGAGTGATGATAGCTATTATGAGGAATGGTTCGAGGAAGTGGAAGATGGCTGGATTGCTTGTGTCAATTTTCGAGACTTTGTGATTAGCGAGATGTCCGTTTTTCAGATAGATAATTACCTCATTTTTGGAGGAGCATTAGATACCCTCGAATGGAGAACCCTGCCTCCACTAGTTTTTTGTGCACGCATCGAGATCCTTATTCAGAAGCGTCTTTCAATTGGTTGATCTGCAAAAGATTGCGTAACTATTTCTAGGCAAACACGCTGTAAACCAACATTCTGTAGCCTTCCCTTTAAACCTCAGACTCCAATAGATGGTGGTTTGAGCCTTTTGCTCGCCGCTGGTGGGATATATGGAATCAAAAAACTCAGGGATACAAGAAAGTAATTTTCTTTCCAAAATCCATTATTTGACTTCTTTCACCGACGCAACTTCGGATATGAAGTATCGCCTTTTGGAGGAGACCTCCTTACAAACACTTCGGGTTCGCTTTTTTTCTATTTTCTGGTATACCTTCCCATTGAATTCGAAATCACATCCAATGGGGATTTTACTCAGAGTAATTTCCCCGCTGGGCTTATCAAATGCTTTCAAGACATTGTAAAGTGCAGGATCCGAGCAGCTGGCGGCTTTCGGATTCCGAAAATAATTCTTTAAGGCGAGCAATACCTGTGAGGGAAATACCTTTTCATTTAAGACTGGCTGGGCCACTTTCTTGAAGTTTAGTTTCCATTCCTTGCCGTGAGGGGCTGCTTTGCGCCCCGATTCTTTATAAGTCACCAAATGCGCCACTTCATGCAAATAGGTAACGAGAAAAGAGAATTGATTGAGATCGTTATTGATCGTGATCGTATGGAGCTTGAGATGAGGCTGATATCTGTAGTCTCCTAGTTTCGTCTGTCGGCTTTTTTTGATTTTGAATTGAAAACCAAAATAGTCGAGCAATTTAGCGCAGTACTTTGCTGCTTCTTGGGGGACAAATTTTTGGAATAACTGCTCACTTTCCATATGAGGTCAAAGTAAAATATTTGACTCAATATTTGATCTCATTTGCTCGAATATTTGAGTGAATCAAATTCAGTTTAACCGCTACGGCGGACGGTCCAGACATTTGATAATTACCGAATAGGTATTTCATAAAATACATAACTGACTGATTTTCAAATCGTCTGATTACGCAATAGGTCTCTATTGTATAATTGCGGTTGAATCTGATTTCAATCATTCTGAGAATTGAGCCATATCATATTATAGATGCTCAGAAGTGACAATATTACTAGTAATAAAACAGCACTACTATGAAAACTTTAGCCCCAATAAAACGAAAAGCTGTAGGAGACAATCTTCCACAAGCAATTCATGCTTCGGAAGTACTTAATTCCAAATTTCACAAGGCAGAAGTGTTCCAAAGCCTTCTAGATCTCAAGAGAGATAAGGATAATTTAGATAGTGAGCGCAGACCATTGTTTTTCTGGCTAGGAATGAGCCTTAGTTTACTGATGGTCATCATCGCTTTCAATTGGAAAACTTACGACGATACAGGGTTGCTAGACCTGGGTGATATTGGTAACGATTTTGACGAAATCATGGAAGTACCCGTGAGTTTACAACCACCGCCACCACCACCGCAGAAGATGGAAGTCTTTGTGGTCAAAGAAGTAGCCAACGATGAGGTGATAGAAGAAGTGAAGATGGATCTGGATATAGAATTAACTGAGGATATGAAGATTCAAGATGTTGTCTTCGAGGAGGCTGTGGTCGAGGAAGAAGAAGAAAAGGCAGATGAGATTTTCCAAATAGTCGAAGATCAACCTACTTTCCCAGGAGGAATAAAGGCGTTCTATGAATACGTTGGTGAAAATGTGCATTACCCATCAGTAGCTACGAGATTGGGCGTGACTGGTCGGGTTTATGTCCGATTTGTAATAGAGAAAGATGGTCATCTCACAGATATCAAAGTCGTAAAAGGAATTGGTTCAGGATGTGATGAAGAAGCCATTCGTGTACTAGAAAACTCCCCTGCATGGATTCCCGGTAAGCAGCGAGGTAATAAAGTTCGAGTATCTATGACCGTACCTATCCACTTTCTATTGAGAGAGTAAAATGAGGATGGGCGAGTTTTGATCTTATAAATATTAGGAGGCTGTCTTGAGCGTCGAAATAACGACCTTTGAGACAGCCTCTTGAATATTTCAAATTCATTAAATGTGGTGGAAATATTTCAGAAGTATCGTTTCCCCAATATCAGATCGATTAAGATTTACAAATTCAAAATAAAATACACAATAACACCTGAGTCAATTTTAAATTTCAACACTTTTGATTTAAGTCAGCCAAGTAAAAAAACCTTATGAGTCAAGCTGTATCAGCTGCAGAAGCAGTCAAGAATATCAAATCTGGAGATCATTTATTCATTCACTCAGCAGGCGCAACCCCTAACGTCTTGATTCAAGCCATGACCGATCGTCATGAGGAATTGCAAAATGTAGAACTCTACCACTTACATACAGAAGGCCCAGCGCTCTATGCTAAGCCGGAGTATGCTAAGAGTTTTCATGTGAATTCTTTCTTTTTGGGTTCGAATTGTCGATCGGCGACAGCCGAAGGATATGCGGATTACATCCCTTGTTTTTTGAGTGAGATTCCATTGATGATTCGATCTGGTGTTGTTCAGATTGATGTGGCACTTATTCAAGTCTCTCCTCCGGACAGCCATGGATATTGTTCATTGGGGATCTCTGTAGATGCTACCAAGTCTGCAGTAGATGTGGCGAAGGTTGTCGTTGCACAGGTTAACCCACAGATGCCACGTACCCATGGTGATGGACTGATTCATATTAGTAAATTCACGGCTTTCACTGAGGTGAATGAGCCCATTCATGAATTGAAACCACATGAACTCACTGATGTTGAGAAACAAATCGGTGCCCATGTAGCTCAATTAGTACCAGATAGAGCGACGATGCAGATGGGTATTGGGGCCATCCCTGATGCAGTACTTGCTTGCCTCGGCAATCATAAGGATCTTGGCGTTCATACCGAGATGTTTTCAGATGGTGTGATTCCTTTGGTGAAGAGTGGTGTGATTACCAACAATTTCAAGGGCAAACACAATAATGTGATCGTTTCTGGATTTATGTTGGGCTCACGGCAACTCTATAATTTTGTAGATGATAATCCTATTGTGAGGCTACTGGATATCCAATATGTCAATGACACTGCAGTTATTCGGAGAATACCAAATATGATCAGTATCAATAGTGCTATAGAAGTAGACCTAACAGGGCAGGTATGTGCAGACTCTATAGGTACGAGAATTTACTCAGGCGTAGGTGGACAAATGGATTTTATTAGAGGAGCTTCCTTGTCACCAGGAGGAAAACCAATTATTGCACTTCCTTCGACCACTGCAAGAGGAGAGAGTAAGATCACCTCTATCCTAAAACCAGGAGCAGGGGTGGTTACTACAAGAGCACACGTTCATTACATTGTCACGGAATATGGTGTAGCTGATTTGTACGGTAGGAACCTAAGAGAAAGGGCCAAAGCTTTAATAGCTATTGCACATCCGAATCATCAAGAAAACCTAGAAAAAGAAGCATTCGAAAGGTTCAAGAGATTTTGAGCTCTGGAGAACTCTTCAGCCTATTAGCTCACTGGCCAATAGGCTGAAGTACTCTCACAGAAAGGAAGATGATGTCAGTAATCCCTTTCTTTACTTTTTCGCACTAGTTGGAGAAGTACAAATTATCTATTAGGACTGTGCCTCCTACAAAAGCGTCGTTAGCATCTTGTGGATTCCAGATAGAAAAAGGAATGGTTATTTCCGAGAAGTTAACGCCGGCATAGTCGCTTAGAGGGATGCTATATTCAAAAAAGCCATTGGCAACTTCAACGCCAACAATATCCTTTAAAAAAACGACTGCATCAGTCGTAGAGCTTTCTATCTTAATTTCGGCATTGACTAACGCTGCAGGTTTATTAAGAGAGAATTTAAGAAATGAATAACCACTGATATCCTTCGCTTCTTCAAGCTCAAAATATCCTCCGCCCCAGTTTCCTCCTGGGTAGTTAAAGACCAAGCTAAGATCTCCATCAATGGCTGTTTCAGAAGTGCTAATTTCGGGCTCTCCACCACCTCCGAATGCCAAAACGGTTAGATTTCCTAATGCTGTGTAATCGGTTTTGATCGCATTATCACCAATTTTCGGTTCTATCACTTGACCAACAGTCTCTTCCTCTATCACAAGAGCTGGAGCTACGTCTGGTGTGAAATCATTCTTTGAATACACACGCACATAATCTACCGACATAGACTGAGGGAAAGTAGTGGTAGCATCAGGGTTTCCTGGCCAGTTGCCACCTACGGCTACATTTAGAATTAAGTAAAAGTCCCTCAGAAACTCTTTCATTCCATCTTCAATTGGAATCTGACCCACTTCGGTATCGTCTACCATAAAAGTGAGGAGCTCTGGTGTCCAGTCAACAGCGAATACGTGATAGGCTTCGCTATAACTCAAACCAGACGATTGCTTAGTTTTTTGAATTGACTCATACTTTTGATCACCATTTGTGAAGTGGATAGTAGCGTGCAAAACTGAGGGTTCGTGACCCAATACCTCTGCTATGTCAATCTCTCCACATCCCGGCCAGTCAATGGTTTCTCGATTGTCTCCTAGCAACCAGATCGCAGGCCAAATACCCTGTCCTTCTGGTAATTTTGCTTTGACTTCTATTTTACCGAATCGAATATTCTGTTTTCCTTTCGTAACCAATTTGGCAGAGGAATAACCTCCAGAACCACCTTTGAATGCATTAATTTCTAAAGTAGACAGTTCTCCTTCAGTTTTGAGAAAAGCATTTTCAGGGTTGGTTGTATAGAGTTGGAGTTCATTATTTCCCCAACCAGGTCTGAGACCATAGTCAGTTCCATCACCCGTTTCATAACCCCACTTTTCTGTGTCGATGGAAGTGCCGTCAAACTCATCGTTCCAGACCAGAGAATAGCCTTCTGGAGCTGGGATATTACTAGATGGCTCGCTCTCGCTCTCACAAGCACATAGGAAAGCTACGCTCACGATGACTAGCATAAATTTGAATTGTCTCATATGGGTTTTCGTTGTTTAGGTTCAAATATATTCCCCGAAAGTCTGTAACCCACATTTAGTACTACATCAATACTACTACAGTGGGTGTTAATTACTATAAAAATAGCCTTAAAAGCATATTTTTTGGTTTAATCATCTCTCTCTTGAAGAGTAAAAAAGGGGGTAAGATCAGCTTCTACAAAAGAGGTTAAAAGTTGGGAGTAAACTGTGCTGAGTGTAACTTGCTTGTAGCAAAATGAAAGTTTCTTTTTAATAAAAGCGCATCATGAAAGTCGTAGGCATTGGTAAGAATTATGTTAGTGAATTGGCTGAAATGCCAACAGGTGACGTGGTTCCTTTGATCTTTGTTAAGTCTGAAAACACCTTGTTGCAGAATGATGGTGATTTCACCTTTCCTTCTTTTAGCAATGAGGTAAAATTTGAAATTGAAATTGCCTTGCGGGTAGGTAAAACAGCAAAGAACGTCAGTGAATCAGAGGCTTTGTCTTATATAGATGCGATTGCACTCGCAAATGATTTGACAGCTACTGACGTACTTGCAAAGAGTAGGGAGACCAAAGGACCTTGGGCACTTGCCAAAGGCTTTGATGGCGCTACGCCCATTTCAGCCTTCAAGCCATTGTCTGACTATCCAGATATTCATAATATCAATTTCACAATGGAAATCAACGGAGAACTGGTGCAGACAGGACACTCCAGCTTGATGATTACCAAACCAGAACAACTTATAGCCTTTGTATCTTATTTCATGACCCTTGAACCTGGTGATGTTCTTCTCACAGGCACTCCTGCTATTGGTGCTGGCTATGTACATCGCAAGGATGTTATGATTGGTTATCTGGAAGGTGAGAAGATCCTTACAACCCTTGTGGTGTAGTCTACCAATATTGGCGATTTCTCCCTATAACTAGTGATATGGTCAATGGTAAATTTAACCATTAGTAGCGATTGTGTGAGAGTAGTTTCTCATTCATCTTTGTGTTGTTTAGAAAGGTTCTAAATAAGATGCTTTACCAACATGAACAGCGAGCAATTTCTCGATAGCCCTACTGTAGGATTTAACCCTCTCGATACGAAAAGAGAGCGATCTGAAGAATGTGTTTTTAAGAAGTGTTGTAAGAAATACAAGAAGAAAGGCAAGCATTGCAAAAAGTGCCCTAGGATATAACATGGTAACAACCCAGCACACCATATTTCATACTCAAAACACAGCCATCATTCAAGATGATGCTAGAGGTGTTTTTGTTTTATGTATAGGAGGGTTGGATTATCCACTTGATAGGTTTGCTTTTAGCTCATTCAAAAGAAAAATCAAGTCGATAGATCTAGCGGCTATGATTTGCGATCCGAAAGCTGATATCGAGGTAATTCACCTATCAGCTACTGATAACTTTATAATAGTGGATATCAGACAAGTAATAGAATTGAAAGAATTGCTAGCAGGAACATCGGCTATGATGGAGCTTAATTCTTGCATTCATAAAGGAATTAGACGTAAGGCGATCCACTCATAATTTCGTCCTCATTAGAATTGTTTTAAATTGCAATTAAAACCAGCCATTTCATGATGGATGTGGTTCTTTTGCGTGGTGAGTTCAATTTTGGGAGTCACGTGGGTTTTCTAAAAAGATTTAGACATTAATAACTTTAATAATATGAAAGATTTACTCAGAAGACACGACGTGTTGAATGAAGAAATAGTAGACATCATCAACAAGCAAATCAAAATGGAGGCTCACTCTTCTGCGGCTTACTTGGCCATGGCAGCTTGGTGTGATGTGCGTGGATATGATAACTCTGCCGCTCATTTTTTCGAGCAATCGGAGGAGGAGCGTAAGCATCAGTTGAAATTTTTCCATTACCTAGTAGATATGGAATGCACGGCCGTCTCTCCAGCAATTGGCGAGTCAAAGCATGAGTTTGGCTCTTTGAGAGAAGTGTTTGAGCATGCATTGGAAATGGAAATCAATGTGACTGATGCTATACACGATATAGTAAGAGCTACTAGAAAGGAAGGTGATATTGCTACAGAGGAATTTCTCAGATGGTTCGTTCAAGAGCAAATCGAAGAGGAGTTTGTGGCACGTCAGTGCTTAGAGCTGTTCGATGTACTTGGTGAAGATAAGCTTGCCTTGGGTATGTTTGAAGAGCGAGTACTCAATATTCAATATGATGGAGGAGCGGCTTGATTGTTGTATATAGCATAGAAAAATTAAAGGGGCCTTCGGCTCCTTTTTTTATGTGCTCCGCGCTAAATCAATACCAGAGTCTTACTTATCAGTACTTCACCATCTAGAAGAATAGACATTGTCCACTCACCTTTTTTATTATCGATAGGCGCCCAGATAGAATCTCCAAGAAAAAACTGATATGGATTGTGCTTCACTCTGAAGGAGCCGGTAAATGAAGGCTCTGGAGTACCAGAGTCATCAGTAAATGAGGGATGGTCAATCACAAAATCAAGGTACCTATTCCGAGCTTTTCGGATTTCTACAATCATCCCAAATTCTACACCAATATCCGCTGTTACTTCATGGGTCAGTTTTTCGAACTGAGGTAGCTGGTGACCCTCACGATCCCACTCACAATAAAGTCCGTAGTTGATGATTTCTATTTCGATTGGTCGGTTGTTCTTCTTCTTCATTCTTTACAAAAGTAGCCTGTTATGTCCTTTTTCCTATGATTGAGGAAGCTGTGTTTATCCAATGACTTTTTGCAGTAATATTCCTCGCTTATGTCATACCGATGAATGTATAATATTACTTTTTCCACTAGCATATGTCATTTGTGCCCATAAGGTTGTGGTCTACCATTGTATTGTAATTAATCCATAAACAACCATGAAATTCTTCTTAATATTAGTAGTACTTCCTTTCTTGATCTCTACCCAAGGTGAGTTCAAAATCACACAGGAAAAGGGAGATATACAAGTACTCGGAACATCGAGTGTCCATGATTGGGAATCTGAAGTGGAGGTATTTACCGTTACTGGAAGTATCGTAGATCAATCAATCACTAATCTGAAAGTGGTTATTCCTGTTACCTCTATTGAGAGTGGCAAAGACATCATGAACGACAAGACTTTCGAGGCTTTGAAATTCAAAAAACATCCTCAACTCACCTTTGAAGCAAGCCAACTGGATATGAGTGATCAGAGTGTGATGGGACAGGGGAAACTAACCATCGCTGGAGTAACCAAATCAATTCCAATCAAAGGACAAATCACTTCACAATCAGCGACTCAGGCAGACGTGAAAGGAAGCGTAACACTTAATATGTCGGAATATGGCATTACTCCTCCTACCGCTATGTTCGGAAGCCTCAAAACCGGAGATGAAGTAACCATTCAATTCAATATTTCAATACCTAAATAAATTCTAACAATAGACAACTTAATCAATACAATCATGAAAAATCACACAATAAAAATCACACTTCTGGCATTTTTAATGCTGGCAACTCAAATTGGATTTGCTCAGCTTCCAGAGCTACAGTATTTCCGTTCCAACGATAAAGATGGACTGAATGTATTCGAGACATTAAAAGATAACGATGTTCCTTTTGATGGGATCAAACTAAGAGTAGGTGGCGATTTTGCCATGCAATTTCAAGGAATTTCTCAAACCAACTCCGGTGATTCTTTGACTGAGCTAGCTAATAATTTCAACCTACCTACTGCTAACTTGAACCTTGATGTGCAACTAGCGGATGGTGTAAGAATGCACTTACGTACTTACTTATCTTCTCGTCACCATACTGAAGCGTATGTGAAAGGTGGATATATCCAAATGGATAAATTGGATTTTGTGAAACCTGGTTTTATGGAAGGATTCATGAATATGGCAACCATCAGAGTAGGTATGGATGAGATCAACTACGGTGATGCTCACTTCAGACGATCAGACAATGCGAGAGCTATTTTCAACCCATTCGTAGGTAACTACATTATGGATGCGTTCACTACAGAGCCATTTGTAGAATTAACAGTACAAAACAACGGAATCATCGGTATGTTAGGTGCAACTAACGGTCGTCTAAATCAAAAACCAACTCCTGGTGATGATGGTTTTGTGATCTTTGGTAAACTAGGCTATGACAACCAAATCAATGATGACTTGAGAGTGAGATTGACCGGTTCATTCTACAGTAGCTCAGACAAAGGAACAAGAGATTACCTCTACAATGGTGATAGAGCTGGTGGTAGATATTATGAACTATTCGGCACAAGCACCATCAATAGTAGTGATTTTTCTCCTCGTTATAACACTGGATTTGGCTACCAAACAGCGATCCAAATCAACCCATTCGTAAAATTCCAAGGCTTTGAATTCTTCGGAATCTTCGAAACTGTGAGCAATGGAGATGATGCCGTAGGAGGTGGATTTACTCAGATCGGAGCTGAAGCACTTTACAGATTTGGTGGGGAGGAGCAATTGTTCATCGGTGGTAGATTCAATAGCGTGACGGGTGAGAGAACAGATGGAGCATCTTCTCGGGAAATGCAACGAATCAACATCGGTGGTGGCTGGTTCTTAACTAATAACGTAGCAGCTAAATTAGAGTATGTTAGCCAGACCTTTGAAGGTGACGGCTGGGCAGGCACACAATATGTTGGGGCCGAATTTAGTGGGGTGGTCATTGAAGCAACGATTGGTTTTTAGTAAGACCTGTGTTTATGTTAGTAGAGAAGGTGTCCTCATTCGTGTGGGCGCTTTCTTTTTGTTTTTACGCTTACCACCATTCCCATTAAATAAGCTGTAACTTGCGCCCTCAAAGGGATGGCGATTGTAATTGTTTCGTGATCTCACAAAACACTTTATATGTCATTTCAGAATTTGGGCCTATCTGATGCCCTGCTAAAAGCTGTTAGCAAAAAAGGATACACCACACCTTCACCGATTCAGGAAAAGGTAATTCCAGTAGTTTTACAAGAGAGAGATGTGTTGGCTTCCGCCCAAACGGGCACCGGAAAAACTGCAGGTTTTGCTTTGCCAATGATTCAATTGCTGTCGCAAAAGACTGTGCACGGTGGTCGCCCTGTCAGAGCATTGATCTTGACTCCTACTCGGGAACTTGCTGCGCAGGTACACGAAGATGTAAAGACTTATAGTGAGTTCACAAACCTGAGATCTTGTGTGATTTTTGGAGGGGTGAATGCCAATCCTCAGATTCGTCAATTGAGAGATGGCGTGGATATATTGATCGCTACCCCTGGTCGTTTGTTGGATTTGCACAATCAAAAAGAAGTTTCGCTCAGATTGGTTCAAATTTTCGTCCTTGATGAAGCAGACAGAATGCTCGATATGGGATTCGTTCGTGACATTAAGAAAATCATGGCGCTCATTCCTGAGCAACGACAGAGCCTATTGTTCTCTGCGACTTTCAATAAAGAGATCAAGCAACTGGCCAACGGAATCTTAAGAAATCCAGTACCTGTAGAAGCCACACCAGAGAATTCCACAGTAGACAAAGTTATTCAGAAGATCTATCGTGTAGATAAATCAGCAAAGACCAAGATGGCGATTACGCTCATCAAAGAAGGTGACTGGCAACAGGTGTTGGTTTTTACCAGAACGAAGCATGGAGCGAATAATCTTGTGAAGAAAATGATTGCAAGCGGAGTACAAGCTGCAGCGATTCATGGCAATAAGACACAAGGAGCAAGAACCAAAGCTCTTGCAGGCTTTAAAGACGGAAGCGTGCGCGTGCTGGTAGCGACTGACATTGCATCACGTGGGTTGGATATTCCATTGTTACCTCACGTTCTGAACTTTGAGTTACCAAATATCCCAGAAGATTATGTACACAGAATAGGTCGCACAGGTAGAGCAGGAGCTGGTGGAGAAGCGATTTCTTTGGTATCGTTAGATGAGGTGGAATATGTGAAAGGCATTGAGAAACTACTCGGTCAGCGCTTCAATGCCAAGGTTATGGAGGGTTTTGAGCCTTCAGAAACGCAAGCAGACGTAAAAGCCGCTGAAGAAAAGAAGAAGGAGAACAAGCGCCAACACTTTAGCAGAAATGGCCGTAATTCGGGAGGAAATGGTAACAGAAGACCTTCTGGAAGTTCTAACTCACGCAGGAGGAATTAATTCTCCGTTTTCACTTCCATATTAAGCGCAAAGGAAACGCTGAGCTCACTATTGCCTTTCACCATCCCGAAGAATTTACTAG
>CAYGPP010000015.1:0-48490 GCA_964351885.1 uncultured Marinoscillum sp. | reverse complement strand
AAGTAAATGGGCATAGAGGGCATTGGTTTGATGATGACCATTTCACCTACTTCATTGCTCAATGTCTTACCTGATTCATCGAAAGAGAGAAGAGCACAACCTAATGCCCTTCTCTGAATTTCTCCTTCAAAAACAGGCTCTGTTGGACAGCCCCCAACAAACGCAGAACAAACGTCAGTCCCTCCACTCATTGAACAAAACCAAATATCCTTTTTAATGTGTTCATAAATCCAGCTAAAGCCCTCTGGTGGCAATGGTGAGCCAGTACTACTAATGGATATTAAAGATGATAAATCATATTGAGCAGGCGAGATCTCTGATTTGGCATTAGCCAAGATAAATGGAGCACTTGTTCCGAAATGATTGATGCGGTATTGGCTTGCGAACAACCAAAGTGCGTCCAAATCTGGGTATGAAGGACTGCCATCATAAAGAACAATGGTTGCTCCGGCTAACATAGTAGCCTGAACAAAATTCCACATCATCCATCCGGTAGTGGTAAACCAGAAATAGCGCTCCCCAGGTTTTACATTATTATGAAAAGTAACATACTTCAAGTGCTCTAGAAGAACACCCCCTTGAGAGTGTGTAATGGCCTTAGGTTGACCGGTCGTACCTGAAGAATAAAGAATCCAAATAGGATCATTGAAAGCCACTCTTTCAAACTCCAACGGCTCATTTGTATAGTTCATCGTTTCTGCCCAGCGGATGGCACCATCCACGAAAGACTCATTCTGGAAATAAGGTATCTCAACGACACAACGTAAATCTGGTAGCTGCTTGACTATTTCATTCGCGGTATCTCTTTTATCAAAATACTTGCCACCATAGGGATAGCCATCAACTACTATTAACACCGCGGGCTTAATTTGCTCAAACCTGTCTATTACGCTTCTAGAACCAAAGTCAGGAGAGCAACTTGACCAAATTGCACCCAAAGAACAAGTTGCTAAAAAGGCGATTGTTGCTTCTGGCATATTAGGGATAAAAGCGACCACTCGATCACCTTTTACTACTCCTTGAGACTTAAGAAATGCCCGAAAGGCACTTACCTTGCTCTCTAATTCTTGCCATGAAATCTCCGATACTTCTTGCCCCTCCCTCTTGAATATTATCGCAGCCTTTGAGTAATCAGCCTTAAGAAAGATATGTTCAGCATAATTAACCTTTATTCCCTCAAACCAGATCACCCCAGGCATCTTATCTAAGCTGCAGACCTGTTCGTAATTACCTGAGTAGGTAACATCAAAATATTCTAAAATAGACTTCCAGAAATCTTCCGTTTTAGCTGTAGACCATTGCCATAACTCATCGTAATCATGGAATTTCAAATTGTATTTCTCTAATAACCACTTTTGATACTGAACAAGATTACTCTCATTCATAAACTCTTCGCTTGGTTGCCAGAGTTTTCGAGGGGTGAAGTGCGACATTTCAGGAATGTTAGTACTTATCAAATGTAAGCACTCACTAAGAGAATCAAGAAAATAACATGGATGTTAATAACTAATTCTTCATTCACTTTTCGCTGATTGAGCGACAGCTATATTTGCATCCTAAAATCGAAGCTTATGAAGATCTGGTACTCCTGCAAAGTGAAACACAATCGTGAATTGGATGATGGCATGTTAAAGCAAGTCACCGATGCATTTTTATTGGATGCTGTGTCCTACACGGATGCTGAAAGTCGATTATATGAGATTTGTGAACGTGATGTTAGAGGTGATTTTACAGTTACCCAAATAGCTAAAACTAATATTGCTGAAGTAGTAGAGGATGAAGCATATGACAAGTGGTTTAAATGTAAAGTTGTCTACGCTGCGATAGATGGAGATAGCGAGAAAGAAGTGAAAATCAACACCTATTTATTGGTGAGTGCAGAACATCTAAAGCAAGCCCATGAGAAGGTAGAAGAACATCTTAACTCAATGCTCGTACCTTTCGAAATTCCATCTATAACTTTAACTACGTTTCTAGAAGTCTTTCCTTATGAAAGTGATAGAGAAGGGATTCCTTCGAATCTGAAACCAATATCAGAAATAGAGAACACAGCGGGTTGATTATCTCCTTTTCAATTTAGATTCCCAGTGCTTAGCTTCGGAAGTTATTGAACCCTCTTTTCTGTCTAATTGAGCATTTAGTACTATACTTGGAGCTCCTTTGGAGGTAAAGTGCCATTCATCACATGTCTGACACTGGTATACGTTGATTGGTCCGGACCCTTGTCGAAAGTTACCTTCATTTCTAAAGATGATAAGCTCAGATTCGGCTTGCTCTTTTGAAGTATAGCATTTTTTACCAGAAGGACAATCTGACCAATTCATCACTCTTCTTCGAATTGATGTCTTGTGAAAATATTCCCTGGTGTAATGCGAAAAGTAGCATTTCCATCATCCTCGTATATTACGATATTCATATCGTCATGACCAAAAATGTAAATATTCATCTCCACGTTTAGGTCGAGGTTATGGGAGAGTAATTTCTTAAATACATTCCAGGAACGCATCATTTGTACTTTCTCATCCTTGTTTAGCTCATGTGTGTTAAGATGGATGCTATTAGTAGTGATATAACTCTCATGAAGTTTAACCTCAATTTCGGCACTCCCTTTTCTCCTTCCACTCATTACTTGATCATACATGTGCTTGGTAATGAGTTCATGATTTTCAAGTGACAGTAGTCCGGACTTAGTCGAATCATCCGATAGATCATGGTAGTAGAATTTTTCTCTCAGCCATTCGTCGCTTACTTCCAAAACGGAAAAGAGTAAGGTATCATAAATCATCAGAGGATAAATATCCACCGGAACCATGATCATAGTGAAATTCTGATGCTCAGTGAAATGCTTTACATATACGTCAATATCAGTACCAATTCTAATGTCTCTACGTTTTAACTTGACAGTATCCGAACTTATCTGATGTCCTTTCTCCAATAAATATTTGAGAAACATCCTGGACTCAGTGAACCTGTGTACAATTTCCTCAATTTCGTCTACATGATTTTCCTTGATGTAATCTTCTAATGACTCACCTACTTCGATCACCTCTTTCGCCCCATTGCTAACTTGAGCCTCTATGGTGAAAGCAAAAAGTAACATAGTAAACGTGAGTAAAAATTTGCTTTGTATCATTAAGGGCTATTGAAACTATATTTTAAGTAAATCAGATCGTCTAGCGCAAATATGGATATTTGAATCAAGTTGCGACTGCTAATTAACTAAAACAAAAAAAGCGCCAAAGCGCTTGAATTTTATTAATGGGTAAAACTAACGAATTCTACTTCACCGGGAATCCATCATATACCCATCCTTTATATCCTTCCTTCAGTTCCACAATTGACTCAAAATTCATAGTTTGGATTTGGGTAGCAGCCTTTGCACTTCTTCCTCCCGACGCACAATAAATCGCTATTGGTCTACTTTTATCAAGCGCTTCAATTTTATCAAGAAACTCCGGGCTATAGAAATCTATAACCAATGCGCCTTCAATAATCCCTTGTGAAGTTTCTCCTTCTGTTCGGATATCAACTAATTGGACATTATTATTCTGAATATAACCAGCAAACGCTTCAGTAGACAATCGCTTAAATCCAGTCTCTTGTGGAGAGCTGCAAGCAACAGACATGAGTAGAAAAACACCTATAATAAATTGGTGGTTGGTATTCATATTTTTAACTATTTAGTAGAAGGACAGATAAATTTAGTCACCGGAATATTGGCATCACTTATGGCCTTAAAACCTCCCGAAATATCAATCAAATTATGATATCCTCTTGATTTATATATGGATGCAGCAATCATAGACCGGTAGCCTCCTGCACAATGAACATGGTAATTTTTATCTTGATCTAGCTCAGCCATCTCCTCGTTGATGAAATCTAATGGGTGATTTTCTGCTCCTTCGACATGCTCTGCATCGTACTCTGAAGGCTTGCGTACATCTACAATATTTAACGACTCTGAAGTAATCAATGAAGCAAGTTCAGTGGCGGGAATAGATTTAACAGAATCAACTTCTTTCCCCGAACTAATCCATGCATCAAGTCCTCCCTCAAGGAATCCTAAAGTGTTATCGTACCCTACCCTCGAAAGTCTTGTTACTATTTCCTGTTCTCTATTAGTATCAGAAACGAAAATAATAGGCTGTTCTAAATCAGGAATTAAAGCTCCCACCCATGGTGCAAATCCACCATCTATTCCTATAAAGATTGAATTTGGAATATGTGACGTGGCAAACGCCTGTGGAGTTCGGGTATCTAATACCAATGCCCCTTCATGATTTGCAAGAGACTCAAAAGTTTCTACATCAAGAGCTACATTTCCTTTCTTTAATATTTCATCCAAGCCCTTTGCACTCGATTTATTCATAGCTACATTCTGCGCGAAATACTGAGGTGGCGGAAGCAAGCCATCTGTTACTTCTTTGACAAATTCTTCCTTAGACATGTCAGCCCGCAAGGCATAATTAGTCTTCTTTTGGTTTCCCAGTAGATCAGTTGTCTCTTTGCTCATGTTTTTTCCACAAGCAGAACCAGCACCATGAGCTGGATATACGATCACTTCATCTGGAAGTGTCATGATTTTAGACCTCAGGCTATCGTACAAATAGCCAGCCAACGCATCCTGATCAATATCCCCATGCTGAGCCAAATCAGGACGCCCCACATCACCTATAAAAAGGGTGTCTCCACTGAAAATGCAGTATTCTTTACCTGACTCATCCAATAGCAGATAGGTTGTGCTTTCCATAGTGTGTCCAGGGGTATGTAGTACTTTGATTCTTATTTTCCCTAAGGCAAACTCTTCAGAATCTGTTGCAAGGTGAAAATCATACTCGGTCTTAGCATTTGGCCCAAAAACAATAGTAGCCCCCGTTTTACTTGCCAAATCAACGTGTCCTGAGACGAAATCAGCATGAAAGTGCGTTTCAAAGATGTACTTGATTTTTGCACCCTCTTTATCTGCCTTTTTAATATATGGGGCTGATTCACGCAATGGATCTATTATTGCGACTTCCCCATCACTCTCAATATAATATGCTCCTTGAGCTAAACAACCTGTATAAATCTGTTCTATTTTCATTTATCTAATAATTCTATTGCTACAAATCTAATTGGCACTGACTTCTCTCTTAGTAACACATGTTACAACTAATCATTCGCTTGCAAGGCATATTCTTTAAAATCTCCTTGTTCGTGAGTTGTCGCATACTTTACCGCTTCATTCAAATTCAAAAAAACATGCTCTTTCAGGATCTTATCATTCAATCCTGATTTTTTCATTGAGTCTCTTACAGGTCCAATAACATCGCAAATAAGAAAATCAATTCCATTTTCATTCAAATATATCAAAAGGTCTAAAAGACCGGATGAAGCTGTGGCATCAAGGTGACTAATTGGTCCGGCATCTAGGATAACTGTTTTAAGTCCAGTTGCTTTTCGCTTGACTACCCGCTGTTCAACATAATCCTTAAAATAATTGATATTGATAAATCTAAGAGATGCATCTAGTCTGATCACCATGATATGATCCCATGTTTCTAGATCGTCAAAACGCTTGATATTCCTATATTCATGATGACCTTTTAGTCTTCCCAACTCTGCAATGTGTGGATATGCTAATTGATACATCAAAAACAAAATAGACAGAACAATACCCGTCACAATTCCAGCTACCATACTAAAGATGATAGTCACCATCATTGTAACAATTAACAACCAAAACTCAGGTTTACTGTCGTTCCATAGTTTAACAGCATACTTCACCTCCACGAGACTTGCAATTGCCACCAAGATAATAGCTCCTAATACAGCATGAGGTAAGTAATAAAACCATGAAGTCAAGAACAATAGCGTGATAATTATCAACCCCGAACTAATAATAGCAGCCAATGGGGTTCTCGCGCCAGATTGATAATTTACGGCGCTTCTCGAAAAACCGCCAGCCACTGGAAATGCCCCGAACAATGCACCTCCAATATTGGAGAAACCAAGGGCCAAGAGCTCCTTATTCGCTAGGACCTTATAATCATGCCTCCTTGCTTCTAGGGATTTTGAAACGGAGTAAGACTCCATAAACGATATTATAGCTAATGTAAGCGCCAAAGGCATCATTTCAAGAAATTGATCGAATGTAAATAGAGGGATATTGAATACCGGAAGCCCAGCTGGGATATCTCGTATAATGCTGACATCATAATGATACAATTGTCCAAAGTAGACCACCAATGAACCAACCAATACAGTCAGTAATGCTCCAGGAAATGATTGTTTCCATTTTTTGAGTAGATATATCATCAACACAGCTATTACTCCGATAGCGAGTGTAACCATATGGATTTGATCCAATTTAGAAGGTAAATCGGCCAATACAATTAAAACCTTATTACTCTTAGCAAGGTCTATTCCTAAAATGTGCTTGAGTTGATTGACACCAATTATCAAAGCAGCAGCTGAGGTAAAGCCACTGATCACAGGCTTTGAAAGCAAATTGGTAACAAAACCCATCTTAACAAGTCCTAGAGAAATCTGAAAAACTCCCATAAAAATCGTGAGAAGTATAACTAGACTCAAGTAAGCCTCGCTTCCTTCTGTGGCCATTACAGAAATCCCACTTGCTACAAGCAATGAATCCATGGCGACAGGGCCAACAGATAATTGCCGCGAGGTACCAAGAAACGCATAAATCAATTGTGGGACGATAGCTGCGTATAAACCATATACAGGAGGTAAACCTGCAATCAATGCGTAAGCCATCCCTTGTGGGATCAACATCACTCCCACGGTTAATCCAGCAGTGACATCACCCTTCAGCCAAGACTTATCGTAGTTTGGTAACCAATTAAGGAAAGGAAAAATTTGACTCAGTCTGTGCATTAACTATCTGGTGAAGTGCCAAATCTAATGAACCCTCTAACCTTGAGTGGTAACATATGTCACAAAACTATAGCACCTCTATTCTATTTCGATATTGCTCAATTCGACCTTCACGTTCCAGCTTCTTCAATAAGCGGGAAACAACCACCCTCGAGGTGTTCATTTCCGTTGCGATTTGTTCATGAGTCTTATGAATAACATACGACCCTGAGGCTTGCTTTTTATCAAGTAAATATCTGAATAAACGTTCATCAAGTTTCATAAACGCAATGCTATCAATTGTACTCAGCATCTCATCAAAGCGAACCTGATAGGATTGGAAAACGAATTTTCTAAAAGATAAGTACTTCACTAGCCAACTATCTACATATCCCATAGGAATCATCCATATCACTGTATCTTCTTCAGCGGTGACATACATCGGTTTTCTTTTACCTTCGATGCAGCAGGTGATAGACATGGCGCAAGTCTCTCCTCCATCCAAAAAATATAGGAGCAACTCAGATCCATTTTCATCTTTTCTGGAAACTTTAAGAGTCCCCTCAAGAACTAAGGGGATTTCAAGAATGTCACTATCAGGACTGATTAATACCTCTCCTGAACTAATCTTTTTCAGCCTCCCGATTGTAGAAATTTCAGAAATCAATCGATCCTCAAATTGGGACATGGTCAACAAAGTTTTCAAGCGATCATGATAATTCGTCATAGCCATATGGTCTGTTTACTAATTCGTTATTGAGATTTCACAAAGATATTACCTATAATTATTCTGAAAGTGACCTAAATCAGCTAGTGAACACGCTAGTGTAAAAAGAAAGTCTAACAACAAGAGTACGATTAAAATACGAGATTCCCAGCCTTGATTTCCTATTCAGGTAACTCAAATTAAGACTCAGATGCTGATTCGAGCATGTTCAGAAATATCTTATAGTCTTCTGCTACGCGATCGGCATATTGCCAAGCCACGGAGCAAACTAATTCTCTAAACTCTACCTTTTTCCCTTTAGCGTAAGTACTTAACGCCAATGGCATTTCGTGAGCTTCCGAGTTAAGAACATAGCTAGCTCTTTTATGACGTGATGCTAAAAGGGAGCCCCAAATTCCAGACATGAAATAGAGGTGCTTATCCTTTGATAGTTTGTCACTAGGGAAGTCACATTTGAATGGTGACCTTTCTTTCACTGAAAACGTCTTATCATCCATGCTAATCCAGCCTAAATATCTATCTGGGTGCTCCGATAGCGCAGTAAAAGCCATTGCATGGCGCTCCCCTTCGTTCGGAAATGTCTTGTTATACTCCGCTTTTTCGTTTTGATTCATGTGCGGGTAGAGCGGGGGCTTACCTTGCTCCTTCATGTCCAAAATAATATCATCGTCTGCAGAATCTGTGTCTCCCTCAAGAAGAATATAATACCTATCAGAACCCAAAGACCCAGTTCCTGCCTTTATTCTTCTTGCAATATCCTTTACTTTAAAATGATCTTCTTCTTCTTGAAATTTAGCAACGATTGTTTGTCGATAGTCCAAAACTACTGACTCTACTTTTGCATACTCTTTGGACGATAACGCCGATAGTTTTTCATTATCAAAATCAAAGCTGCGTTTCCCATCTTCGTGGTTTGTCCACTTTTCAAGCATTTTCACTCTGCTCTTCTTCTTTCCTACTTTAATCAGAAACTTCCTTAATAATCCTTTGGAGGTTTCAGCTGTCAGATGAACTTCATTACTCGGGTCATCATCACTATGTAAGAGCATTTCGCTGAGGTATGCATCAGCAAATAAGCTCAAAGCCCGTTTTTGTTGTCTCTTCCCGAAGACTCCATTGTATCTACAATCTAGCAAGAGGCTAGTAGCCATTCTCCAAAGGTCAAACTGATAATCCGCAACAACTGCATCATCAAAATCATCCATGCAAAAAATGGCCTCTCCTTGATGATTGGAATATGCTCCATAATTATAGATATGTGCATCTCCGTTGATCCAAGTTAAAGTTGACGATGTTCCGCCAAACATATTGATCCGCCAATCATTGTAGAAGTCTAACCAGTAGAGATGATTGGAGCCTCTGTAGAAAGCATAAGCTGACTCGGACATCTTTTGAAATTTCTCTATCTTAAAACTTTCATGAATATCTCGATTATTGAGGTTGAGTTCGTGAAGAATTTGTTGTTCTCGATTGTGGAGGAGGAGTTTCTTGGTCTGAGACATAGGCTTGAATGGTGAAATCCCAAATTAATCAAACACTTACAGAAGATTTTTGTTTCTGCTCGAATATCTAACAAATCAGGTATTGAACTTAACGAGAATCAATCAAGAAGATTCTTACCGACTTTTATCTATCGCTTGATGAACTGTAGTACTTTTTTCATACTTCCTTCTTTGAGGACGTAGTGATAAATGCCAGAATGAAGTGATGATAAGTCAACCTTAATGGAATGAATTCCTCTTGAAAGATCTTTTTGAATTGGCGTCAGAAGTATCTGACCTGAATTATCAAAAATCTCGAGAGTAACAAATCCACCTCGTGTCCTAAAGTCAATGTTAGTATAGTCATTAACAGGATTAGGATAGTTTTGCTTTAAAGTAAACTCTCGCCTCAATCCTAAGGATTCAAATTCTTGCTCGGGTGTTTTTATCAAATTCATGTACTCAAAATCTGGATGAACTACCTCCCGGGCAATGGTTTCATCTAATTCGAACCAATCCATTAATATAGATCCGTAGATCGATCTAAAGTCAATTTGCATGGAGACATTCTCTATTACCCCGACGGAATCAGGAATTACTGGATTATCCCCTTGCACAATTGGGAGAACCTTATCTCCGAAAAGCATCATCGGGGCAGCTTCACCATGGTCAGTTCCCAAACTGAAATTAGATGCTATCCTTCTACCAAATTCTGAAAAGGTCATGCTGACAACACGCTCATTCAAACCTAATAACTTTAAATCATCATGAAACGCCGAGATCCCTCTAGATAATTCCTCGAGAAGAGCTCCGTGCCTTCCTGCTATCAAATTTCCCTCGTCTACTTGAGTATCATGTGTATCGAACCCACCTAGTTTAACTATGTAAACCTTAGTCTGTAAACCTCCCGAAATCAAATTAGCCACAATCCGTAGCTGATCTGCCAACTTACTGTTGGCAGGGTATTTCTCCGACAAGCTATTCCCTTTATTGGCTGCCTGATCAATTACTTTACCATACGCATTGGCCTGTTTGACAGATTCTATTACAAATTTTAATTCATTACCAAAGTAGGTATTTGGAATATCAGATGAGTTATCCGTTTCTTCCAGTTCGTTGAATGAATTGAGGTTCTTTACGGAAAAACTCATGTTTAACGAGCTCCCTTGACATGTACTACTCACCAGAGAGTCTACTGTTACGGCCAGTGGATCAGGTGTAGTTTCGTTTGGATAACCTGTCGGGAAATCTGGATACTGATTCTCTAGATATCTCCCCAGCCATCCAGAATTATTAATCACATCACTATCCGATCCACTTGTCCAAATATCCGTAGATCTGAAATGAGATTTGTTTGGATTGGGATATCCAACGTTCTGGATAATTTCCATTTGCTCTCTATTAAAAAGATCTTTCAATTCAGTCATTGCAGGATGAAACTTTAAAGTATCTAGTCCATCTAGCGGTAATAAGTCATTCTCCGGAATTAGAATATTCTCCCTTGCTTTGAAAAGATTGCTGTATTGATCCACTGGAACAATCGTACTTAATCCATCGTTTCCTCCATTCAATTGGATTAGCACCATCACATTATTATTACCCTCACTCACGGCATGCAACCAATCCCAATCTTTACCAGAAGCTGCAGCCACTTCCATTCCTCCTAGTGTGATAGGAATGCTTAGAGCTGTTTTTTTTATAAAATCTCTGCGTTTCATGGCCATCAGGATAAGTGAATACTTGGGATACTGACCAACATTTTGAGCATATTCAGTAGTTTTCCTTGAATAGCTGCCTTTTTGGAACTGTTAGAGGAGTCTTCAAGGTATTCTTGATACTCAACAGTCCACTCGAAATCTGGCAAACCAGGAATCAGTGCCTCTTTTAAAACTTCTAAATCATTTTCTAAAGCAGGTATTGGCAATAAAAGGTTTGAAAATTCTAGAATTACAACATTGGGATCTTCAGGCCGGTCGAATTGCTTGAGCACAATCAATGGGTCTACTTTCACTTTCTCCTGTAGACTAGAATATCCATTACCTAAGAGCCTATTTGTGAAAACATCTCTCTCGGATAAAGTAGTTGGGGAAATCCAAGATCTATGATACGTTGGTGCCTGATAATAAGCTTTCCATCCTGCCACATCTGGGGGATCCGTTAGGTTTTGCTGTTGTACTCCTTGGGATTGATAAATGTAGTAATACATATTATACTTGGCCTTAATAACATCCTCGTTGGGAAAATCAACCTCCAATTGTCTCAAAAAACTTACATTGAAATCAGCAGGGCTTTTCAGGTAACCTCCAATTATATTGATATCAAAAAAGTGCTCACTTGATAGCAACAACTTTAGTGCGGGAGCTATTTCAAAATCGTTTTCTCGAAGAACTACTGCCATCGGTAGTATGATATTCTCCTCCACACTTTCAGTAATGTCATAATAAACAAACCAACGATAAAGCTTCCTGCAAATGTGCTTTGAGGTTTCCTGCTGAGAGAAAATCATTTTAATCAGCTCCTTATATTCAAGTTCCTCTTGATTGTCAATCTCATAATTATCGAAAGCTTCAGAAAAAATTTTTCTTCCTTTATCATGTCTATTTGACTCATAGTACACTTTCTTGTCAGGATTCTTTTCCGTTCTAAACCCTGATAACACTCTAGCAGCTTCTTGAATGTCCTCCTCGGTGTAGTTAGTGTAGTTTCCCTCACCAATCTGAGCCCCTTTCCCAATTGAAAACAATTCTAGAAGTTCTCTCGCATAATTTTCATTTGGAGCTCCGTTTCGATTTGAATTACCGTTGAGATAAATAAGCATAGCTTGAGAAACGGTTACTTCTTCAACCAATGTTCTGAAGTTTCCAAGAGCATTTTCTCGATAAAGCATGTTCAGGTCAAAAGCGCTTCTTGAATCATTGGCCACATCTAGTTCAATAGCAAAATGATTGCTCCAAAAAAGAGTCATTTTCTCGTAGATTGACATAGGGTGATGGCGAAGCTGACTAACGTACCAAGATCGAAAAGATCTCTTTCGCTGAAATTCTGCTTCCGAGACAAAAGGCTTATCTACCCAAGTCTCACCAATAGGAGTATTAGGGTCTCCATCAAATTGGGAATTCAATGGGGGTTCAGGCAAGGTTGGTGGATCAAATAGTTTACCAATAGTGCCCTTCAAACCAAGTGTTTCAGCAAGTCTCAATTCGGTATATTTCGGCCCAAAAAGGGTCCTTCGGAGCAAGTGCGACACTTGCTGTCTACTCCAAGTACCTGAATACTCAGATATGTTTGAGCTAATTGTCCCTGTTTTAAGCACGATGTTATTGATATATGGAGAAAAATTATTCATAATAATCTTCCCCTACAACTAATGAGTTTGATTTTGTACTCTAGAGCCGTTTTTAATTCAACCGCAATTATGCAATAGATACCTATTGCATAATCAGACGATTTGAAAATCAGTCAGTTACGTATTTTATAAAAACCTATTTGGTGATTCTCAAATGTCTGGACGGTCCGCCGTAGCGGTTAACCCTGACAAAATGCTGGGATCAGTATTTTCGTCAATTATTCATTTTTCTAATGTAGAATCTGAGTTCAAGTTTAAAGTACACTGTGTTGTCTTAAACAAAAAAGCACTGAGAATAAACTCAGTGCTTTCAAATTCTAGATCTATATGCTTATATGCTTTCTAACTAATTGTCTTACAGCTTACTCAGCATCCAATAAACCCCTCATTTTTTCCGCCTTATCATACATCTTAAGTTGAGTATAAATGTAAGCCAACGTTTCTATAGCTGTATTATCAGTTGATCGAACCTCATACACCTTTTCCCACTGTGGTAATGCTGCTTTAAGCTTTTCATTGATCACTGGCTCAAGAGCATCTGCTTTCTTGAGATCAGCTTTAGATATGCCCAAGCTATTACTCTCTTTTATCACATCATTTGCTTGATTGATCAGAACAACTCCGTAATTGAAATTAGACTCGTAATGGTTAGGATCAACTTTCAATGCGTCTTTGTAAGCCTGTATAGACTTCTCAGGCTCCTCGGTCTCCTCATAGAGGACAGCAAGTGTAAAATACAAATTCGGATTTTCAGGCTCCTCTTCGATAGCCAAAAGCAGATCCGCTTTCGCCTCATCTATTCTATCTAACTCTATAAGCAAGTTTATTTTATTCTTAGAGAGCGCGTCATCTGTTGGGAAACTGACCAAAGCTTCGTTGATCAATTCCAATGCCCCTTCTTTGTCCCCAGTAGTGGAGAGAATGCTGAAGTAATTATAGAATAAATCCTTGCTAGTAGCTCCCGCGTCAATTGAAGCTCTGTAATTTTTCTTAGCCAAATCATACAACTCACCATTGTGAGCCGCATAAGCAGCATTGATATATGCGTTAGTATCTTCAGGAATTATATAGTAGGCATTTTCAAAAGCCCTAACAGCTTGCTCAAAATTCTTATTTTGAAACTGTACCACAGCCTCATTATAGTAGTAAGAATAATAACCATCAACCTGCTGTCCTTTCAAAATTGGAAGACCAATTTCAGAAGTAGTGTAATAATTTTTTCCATCAGGATCTATTTCATCTGCCTTCAAAAATGCCTTCACTGCTTCTTCCATTGCATTGTCTGAAAGACTAGCGATCTCCATATTTGAAGTAGTATCAATAGTTGCATAGATTAACCCACGGTAATACCAAGTTTTACCATCTTCTTTGGTCTTCTCATAGACTATGGCGTCATCAATTATTGACTTTGCCATTGCTATGTCACCATTCTCTCTAGCTTTATTAGCACTATTAATTTTAGGTTTCTTTTGGCCATATCCTACAAAGCATACAGCCATTGCCATCATTAGTATACTGATACGTTTCATTTTGTCAAGTTTTTTATTTCAATTTATTTAGTTAGTCATTGTTGTTTTCTGGTGGGGCGCTTGCCTCTCCAGTATTATCACCTTCAGAAGTATTATCACCTTCGGTAGAATCAGGATCTATCTCCTCATCAACTTCAATATGTGCGATTTTCTCAACCGCAGATATAGCATCATTTTCGTTAAGCTTAATTAACCTCACTCCTTGCGTTGCTCTTCCCATAACTCGAAGACTGCTCACTTCTGTTCTAATTGCAATTCCAGATTCGTTGATGATCATTAGATGATCCGATTCTTCAACATTCTTTATTGCTACAAGTGCACCTGTCTTTTCAGTTATGCTCATGGTCTTCACTCCCTTTCCTCCACGTTTTGTGATTCGATAATCCGCAACATCTGATCGCTTACCATAACCGTTTTCAGAAACTACAAGGAGTTGTGGTTCTTCGCTGTGGTCAACACAGACCATGCCAACTACAAATTCACCTTCCTTTAGCCTTATTCCACGAACACCTGCGGCCATTCTTCCCATTGGACGTACATCCGACTCATGGAAATTAATTGCATTTCCTCCATTGGAAGCAATCACAATATGATTATCCCCGTTGGTCAGTTGAACATTCAAGAGTCTATCTCCTTCATGTATCGTTATTGCATTGATACCGTTCTGCCTTGGTCTGCTGTAAGCCTCTAAGGTTGTTTTCTTAATCGTACCTTTTGAGGTACACATGATCAAATAATTGTTATTGATATAATCCGGATCATCAAGGTTTTTCACACTGATGACTGCTCTTACTTTATCTTCGGCTTCTATATTGATCAAATTCTGAATGGCTCTTCCTTTAGATATTTTGCTTCCTTCAGGAATCGCCCATACCTTATGCCAAAATACCTTACCAAACTCCGTGAAAATCAAGAGGTAGTTATGCATGGTAGCCACAAAAAGATGTTCTGTGAAGTCATCATTCTTGAAAGTAGCAGCTTTAGATCCAACTCCTCCTCTATTTTGAGTTCTATATTCAATTAAAGGGGTACGCTTAATATATCCTTCACGAGAAATAGTCAAAACCATTTCATCATCTGGAATCATGTCTTCTGCAGTGAATTCATCTGCAGCATGTTCTATGAAAGTCCTCCGCTCGTCACCATACCGATCTTTAACCTCAAGTAATTCGGTCTTGATGATATCCATACGCTTGCTTTCGTCCGCCAAGATTGAGTTTAACTCTTCAATCAAAGCCATGATCTCAGCATATTCCTTTTCAATTTTTTCCCGCTCAAGACCTGTAAGCCTCTGTAGTCTCATTTCGAGAATAGCCCGTGCTTGAATATCACTAAGTTTGAATTTCTCAATCAAACCTTGCTTAGCAATCTCAGGATCTCTTGAGCTTCTGATTAAAGCAATTACTTCATCTAGATTGTCCAGAGCAATCAAGTAGCCTTCTAATATATGTGCCCTTTTCTCAGCTTCTTCCAACTCAAACTGCGTTCTACGAACGACAATCTCATGTCTATGCTCTACATAATACTTGAGCATGTCCTTAACATTGAGTGTTTTTGGTCTCCCGCCAACTAACGCAACATTATTGACACTAAAGGATGATTGCAGCTGTGTCTGCTTATAAAGGTTGTTAAGTACGATGTTAGGAATTGAATCTCTTCTCAATTCGTAAACGATCCGCATACCATCTCTATCAGACTCATCTCTTATGTCCGAAATTCCGTCAATCTTCTTTTCATTAATCAAAGCGGCAGTCTTCTCAATCATAGACGCCTTATTGACCATATAAGGAATCTCCGTGACGATTATCTGCTCTCGTCCAGATTTCATAACCTCCACCTCTGCCTTGGCACGCATCACGACTCTCCCTCTGCCTGTCTCGAAAGCAGAGCGAACTCCCTGATACCCGTAGATTATCCCTCCAGTTGGAAAATCAGGAGCCTTTATGAACTGAGTGAGTTCGTCAATAGTAATATCATTATTATCAATGTATGCAATCGCCCCATCGACAACTTCAGATAAGTTATGTGGTGCCATATTAGTAGCCATGCCCACAGCAATTCCACTTGCTCCATTGAGGAGAAGATTTGGAAGCTTCCCAGGAAGAACTGATGGCTCTTTTAAGCTATCATCAAAGTTGGGAGTGAAATCAACCGTATTCTTATTGATATCAGACAGCATCTCCTCCGCAATTCGCTTGAGTCTTGCTTCTGTATATCTCATGGCAGCTGGCGAGTCACCATCTACGGAACCAAAGTTTCCTTGTCCGTCTACCAACTGATATCTCAGTGACCATGGCTGTGCCATTCTCACCATCGTTTCGTAAACTGCAGAATCTCCATGTGGGTGATACTTACCCAAGACTTCTCCTACAATTCTCGCAGATTTTTTGTGAGCCTTATTGTAATTAACTCCCAATTCCAGCATTCCATAAAGGATTCTGCGATGCACTGGTTTGAGGCCGTCTCTCACATCTGGCAATGCTCTGGAGATAATAACTGACATTGAATAATCAATGTAAGCGCCTCTCATTTCGTCCTCTATATTAATTGGGATGATATTCTGTCCCGGATAGGTTCCTGCTTCACCTTCAGGTAGGTTTTCAATATCGTCTGACATGAAAAATGTTTAAATTTTTGCCACTAAAAATAAGAAGCAATTTAAGCATTTTTTCTCGGTCTGAGCACGCTTAGTATGGGTCAATTTTACGTCGGTTTTTGAGCTTGTATCTCCATAGTCTTCTGTGATTTTCTCCGACTTTAGGGTTCTGCTTTTTCCAAATCCGCTGACCTCTGACTTCCATTAATCGTCCGGTTTCCGGATCTGTAATTACATGCTTCAATTGTACATGATCACTGGTCATTGGAGTACGAGGGATTTCTGGGATATTGATGCTGATTCCAATTTGAAACATAAAACCAGAATTCCTATGTCTGATACTGGAAGCATCAGGGAGATTGATCACATAGGACTTAAAATCATAACTCGGTCTAAAGACAATTCTAACATACTCAGATAAATTATTTTCGATGCTTATTCCAAGATTTGCGTAAAACCTCTGGCCTATACCAATCGCAGATGTATTGATCTCGTTTCCTGGCTTAGCTCGTCCTAATTGTAGTTCTCCTACGAATGAGTAGTTCCAATATTCATAAAATCGATAACCTAGTACCCCAAACCATTTTGTATAATTGGTTACATCGAAAGAGGGCTGATATTCGCGAATGGTTCCTGAAAGAACAGAAGGCTCTAAAGGTCTCATTAAGTGACGCTCATATTGGAATCCAAGTCCCACCCTAAATTTCTTAATGTCGTAGTGCACAGATAGCAAAACTGGAATAGTTGGAGCTATGCCCGAAAATGATAACCCCAAAGTGTCTCCATCAGCCAAGAATTGCTGATTCTGAAGCCTAGGGTTATTCACTGGACTCTCAAGATAATCATACGGTACATCAAAAACGTTTTCTATTATTGCTGCACTTCCCTGTGTAGCATTGCTCAGCCAATTTTGATTTCCTAGAAATATTGAACCAAGTGGTTGCTGTCTGCTGAGAATATACTGGTTGTCTTGATCTTGATAAAAATAAAACCCATTGAGGTCATGGCTATAGTCAGTCGCAGCATAACCACTGGTAAGTGTCCAAGAGAAATGGTTCATGAATACTCGAAACGGACTTCTATAAATATCGTATTTCTGGTATATACCGTTTGACTGGCCAAAGGAAAATTGACATGCGATGACTATTAGGAAGACGTAAACTAAGACCTTTCGCACTGTTCTAATTTCCTGTTTGAATCAAAACTAGTTATTAATTGATTGAATCGGCAGGAATCAATTCAATTTCAAAAACGAGGGGTTTGTATGGAGAGACAATTGCTGAATACCCCGGAACTATTTCAAGATCAATCATATCCTCAGTTAAAAAAGGTGGGATTACCTGAGCACTTTCTCTATAACCTAAGTATGAAGGCATTATAGCCAATAGTCGCTCACCGAATTCCATGCGATTCAATGCATCATCAAACCCAGGAATAACACCAGTTTCTCCATAGAAAAACTCAAAAGGATTTACCTTCGATGCGCTTTGGAAAATTTCTTTATCCAAAAATGACGCAGTATAACTGGATTCCATTAGCTGTCCTGGATTAGGCCTACCCATACCCTCTTTGAGCCTTTTGACGACCATACCATTGTTCAAAATCACGGGTAAATTAAGTGGGTTTGTGACCGTATCCCGCAATGCCTCATTTTCGACGTAGGCGGTAATTAAATCGAGCTCTTCCTCTAAAACATCATCCTCTGAGCGAATCTTTAACAGCTCGATATCAGCCAAAAGAATTGCATTTTTTGGAATCAAAGTAGAAAATGAATAGTCCCCAAACGCAAGGCTTGAAGGCAACACAAATCCCCATTTTTCACCTTCTTTCATGAAGGAAAGAGCCTCATCAATTCCAATAGGGTATATCGCATTGGCTCCTTGTTTCACCACGATAGTATCGCTATCCAAAGAGTCTCTTACATCTACAATCGAACCCCCCAAAACAGACAATTGATAGAAAAACGTCAATACATTTCCCTCGAGTTGAGTCTTCGCGTTGGCATCAAGGAGTATGGGATATCTTTTCAATCCAGACTCTGAAGTGGTAATATCAAAATCTAAAGTATCAAGGTAGCTTTGGATAAATGCATCTTCGCTGACCGAAATAGCCGATTTTCCATCTTCATTACAAGCGATCAGAAAACAAAGCGACAAGAATAGTAAAAAAAGAATCTGATGTTTCACGAAAGGATAACGTACTTAAATCAAAATTATGCTGCTATTTATGCTTTCTGATCGAAAGTCTTGCAAAACATTTGAAAAACTGGAAGCTTATTAAGCTCCAGTGACTCACCAATTTTGAGCATTTGTAAGTACTCGTTTCTGTCTATATGACGGTTAGTACTTATAATATCTTCATCTTTTTCCAAAAAGAAACTAGCTATGAACCTGATCAATATATACGGTGTGGTAAGTACTTTTCTCTTATACTCCGAGTAATTCACTTCGACAGACTCATCAAAAACAGTAGTCTCCAGCTTCTTGATATCAAAAGCTGAATGCATTGATATTTTAAGCACATTGAAGAATTTATCGGACCAAATATCGTATTTCTTTAGCAAGAACTTCATGGCATCTACAACTGGATCTTTCTTCATGAAGTAAGCGCCCTTTGAGAGTTTTCTTGCCTTTTTGTTCAAAGCCAATTCTTCAAACAAACTCACGGTTCCATCTGCCAATGCGATTCCTAAAGTAGGAGTCATCATAATCAATGAGAAGAAATCATGATCACTAATCTCCAAATAGGGAGCTTCATTTTTGCAAAAGTCCATTTTCAATTGCCGAGTAGCTTCCAATACTTCAGGAAGCTCAACCATGGTCTCTATTTCGTATTCAGTAAACATGCGTGTTGGTGTTTGTTTTAGAAAGGATGAAAATAGGCAATTTACATGTGGAAAGGAAGAGGCTTTTGATAAAACTCAACAGAACCGCCTTTCACTCAATGGGTATACTCTAAAGACTGATAGGAATGAAAAACCGTTTCACCTTTATCCACTTGAAATTCAAAGGTCTGAGAAACTGTGTGACCAGTTGGGTTAATGGTCTTCAAGGTCACGTTATTCACACCTTCTTCCATTGGCATACGTGTATAGTAAATACTATGAGGAATCGTTTGCCAATTTCGAGTGTCTGCCTTCTCTGTGACCGCATTAAGTAATCCTACTACCATAGAAAGCCCTTCACGAATGGCCTCCTCTCTTTTCTGATCATCACTTTTCTTGCTATTATCTCCACCTTGATCACCTCGAATTGACATTTCCACGGACTTTTTGAGGGCTGCTCTAAGTAATCCTTTTCCCATTTCTTGGAGCATTCTTTCCTCTAATGTTTTGAAGGCTATTGAATTTACATCTTCGGCCAATTCCAACGGTATGCGCTGACCTTTAGATTCTAATACACCTCGGTTATAATAAGGTTTACGTTCCACGTACTTTGGAAACGTAATCCTGAAAAATCTTAAATCGGTCAATTGACTTTTCTGACTAGCGTCTCCTACAGGAAAGGCGAAATTCAAGCCAAATTCCTCGTTAGCAAAAGTCATCATGCCTCCTGCCCCAGGCAACGTAGTGAAATTCACTGACCATTCGCTTTTGATTGGACCAAGCCCATTGTGCCAAAAGAAAACCAATTCTTCGCTGGTTGAAGATTCATATTTCATACCGAACTCGTTTTCATAAAAATCTAAATCAGAATTATATCCGTTTAAATATGCAGAACGCAGTATGTCCACTTTCAACTGTCTCGGAGGTTGTACTCCAAAGAGTCGAACATAATCTTCCTTGTAAATATTTAGGGCATTGCGATAGGCAACAAAAGCGTTACTCATATCACCACTGGCTTCATAAATGATTCCCATTAAATTATGAATAAAGGCGTCTCTCTTGTACTTCTTTTCGGACTTATATTTATCTGATAATTCATTCAGTCGATTGTTTAGCCTTCTGCATTCGACTAAAGCAGACTCGTAATCCTTAAGTTTTAAGAAATTGAGTGACTTATAATAGAGTAATAAAAGATGCTCGTGATCCTCTCCTTGATAGACGATGGTATTAGGATTAACCAAAAAAGACGCTGCCTGATTGACGTAGTTCTTTTGGTAATCCTCTCCAAACAAATAAGCCCGCTCCAACCACTTGTTGCTATTCTCATAATCACCTGTCATAGAGTACAATACTCCTCTATTAGCATAATATAGGAATTTCGTCTTTTTGCGAATGGCCTTGCTATTACTATTCAACACTTTCTGAGCGGACTCAATATTGCCCGCCTCGAAATTCTGATTGAACTCAGAGTTGATCTGATAGTATGTGGCACAAGAAAAAAAGCTGCTGGCGATTAAAAAGAGCCAGCAGACTTTAATGACTAGAGTTTTCACGAGTGGATCGATTTGATCAGTTCTTGATAAATTTCTTTATTTCCTTATCACCAATCCATACTTTTTCATTGGTCTGAAGGTTAGCTAATTCAAGGTTCACTTTGTAATTCACTACTTTCTCTTTCTTGTAAGAATCAGTGATAGATGTCATCACGCCAAACAACATGAAATCCGCACCAAGCTCTTGTCCCCATTTAGATTGAGTCTCTAACGAAGCAAATTCGCCCTGGTCAGCACGCTCCTCACGAAGTTTTTCGCGGAATACTGAGTTCTGAACTACTCTTACCATTCCCGAATTGATAAACTCACGTTCCATGTCTTTGATGAATGTCTCAGACTCGATGTGTTCTGTTGTTTTGTTTTGGATCATGCCAACGATGATCACCGGCTTCTTACCTCCTGCTTTCATAAAGTCATCACGCCAAGGTCTATTGAGTACGTCGTTGATCATTTCTTCAGCTACCATCTTGGAATCTGTGTCATTCCATCGGCCACTTAGGTCTATTTGCTGATCAGGACTTACTCTGGTTACTGTTCGATTGGCACAAGAAGTACCTATTAATACTACAGCCAACATTAAAAAGGAGAATCGGATAAATTTCATATTTCTTAGATTAAGGGATTATACAATTAGCAGCTTTAGACGAATTATTTATACTAAAGTTCTGCAGATAACTTGATATTCAAAAACCTTGCCGACAATGAATTAGGAATTGCAAATTGTCCACCATTTACATCTTCAATCCAGGTATAAGATAGGGTATTATCTGCTGCAAGTGCATTCAGCACTTCAAGTCTCACCCATACTTTATTAAAAAAATTATTAATCGACATGTTGAATTGTTTGGACAAGCCTAAATCAGCACGATAATACTCATCTCCGCTAAAGGCATTCCTTAAATTCTCACTACCTGGAGGGCCAAACGGATAACCTGACCCGAACACCAAGTTTAGATAAACCCTCAAAGTAGGATCATTAGGCATATGATCTTCGAAATACGCCCCAAGGTTGATCCTTTGATCTGTAGGTCTACGGATATAACCCCGCCCATCTCCTTCAATATTTTCCTGTGTTCTCAAATAGCTCACGCTAAACCAAGATTCCGTCCCCTTGACGAACTCACCATTGACACGGAAGTCTATACCTTGAGCAAATGCAACCCCAGTTTTATCAGGGTAATACCTTAATCGCACATTCTCAATATCATAAGGAATAATGTCCCACATCTGCTTATGATAAAAATCTGAGGTAAAGAGAAAAGGCCTATCCCATAAATAAAAAAGCCTTGTGATACCTCCAATAAAGTGAACTGACTTCTGAGCGTAGACATTGTTTCGAAGCGTACCATCCTCGGCCCGTAGCTCACGGTAAAATGGAGGTTGTTGATAAAGACCTGTTGAGAATTTGAATGTTGTGGCCTTTTTCCATTTGGGTATAAATCGGTAAGAGATCCGTGGGCTCACCAATATTTGATCGTTGTTATCCCAATAAGTAACGCGTACGCCTGAGGCAATTGCATGAGCAGAATCACCGAACAAAAAAGTGTTCTGTAAATAGCCAAAATATTGATTGGTATTCAGCTCAAGATCATTGAAAATACTTGTCTTAATCTGAATATAATCTGAAGAGTCCACAAAAGAATATTCATTGATTTCGTCTTGCATCTGCTGCATTGTGACTCCTGCCCCCGCTTCTAGAATGTGGTTGACATTTAATAAGTATTCCCATCGGTTCTCCAATGTCTGAATCTTAGCTTCAAGGTTGTTCCTACCATAATCATAGTTGGTACCAATGCCCCTCTCCACAACACACTCATCGAACGAAGAAGAACTTGGATCCTTGTTGACATCACAAAGTCGATATGCGCCCTCTACATCAAACTGTTCCTTCTCTGATGTTACCAATGACGATCCTATGAGATGACTTCTTAACCGATTGTTGAATCTATGAGAAAGCCGGAACCCTCCTTGGTAAGTATCATAACTGAGAATTTCTTGTCCTATAAAAGCTGTCTGTAATCTGAAATTCTGCTGAACTGAGCCAAACTCAGTGGCTTGTGAGGTGGGTTGTGTTAAGTATCTATTTCGTCCATAACTGAGCAACACATTCAGCTTAGTCTTGTTGATAAAAGAAGACGCTTTCTTGGTAAGATCAAATGTGAACAACGATTGCACATCCGTATAGGTAGGAAAATACTGACCCTCTGTTTCTAGCGTGTTGAGCAAATACCTTGAATCTCTGTATCGGGCGCCGATTAGATAAGACATCCGATCAACTTTCCCACCAGAATAGGCCGTTCCTCCAAGTAAACCAATTGTTACTGACCCTTCCAAACTATCTGGCTCTTTATATTCAATATTCAGACTACTGGAGAGCTTGTCTCCATATTTTGGTTCCCAACCTCCCGCATAAAACTCTATATCCTGCACCATATCGGGATTCACAAAACTCAACCCTTCTTGCCTGCCTGCATTTGCCAAGAATGGTCTGTAAACAGGCATATCATTTACATAAACGAGATTCTCATCGAAATTTCCTCCTCTAACGCTATAAGCAGAGCTTAATTCGTTGTTGCTAGATACTCCGGGAAGTGTGACTAGCACCTTATTGAAATCACCGAAAGTAGAGGGAAGACTTTTCGCTGACTTGGGATCTACACGCTGCACGGCTACTACCGAAGATTGATCCTCAATGCTATTGCCTTCAATTTTCACATCTTGTAAGCGGGTCGTCTTCTCGATCATAATAATGTCAACCGCCATGTTTTCGGAGACTTCTATGATTTTCTGCTGGCCAACATATTGAATATGCGAAAATTCTAACAACATTCCCCAACGGCACTCTCAATTCGAAGAGTCCTTCGACATTGGTGATAGTCCCCTGATTCGTCCCTTTTAGAAGTACAGAGGCACCCGGCACTTCCAATCCATCTTGATCAACAACTAGACCAGAAATCAAAGCGCTTTGAGCAAAAATTTCAAAGGAAAATAAGATGATAGATAAAAGAAATACCGGTTTCAATCGCATCCGGCTATTAAACGTTTCTCAAAGAATGAATGGTATCCTGTGGATGAGTTGATTTAAATACAAAACTTCCAGCTACTAATAACTTCGCTCCCGAATCAACCAATTGTGAAGCATTGTCCATGGTAACCCCTCCATCAACCTCGATAAGCAAGTTGGGATTGCTCAATGCAGATATTTCTTTCACCTTAGCTACTTTATCAAAAGTATGAGCGATAAACTGCTGCCCACCAAAACCGGGATTGACCGACATGATTAATACCAAATCTAAGTCTGAAATAATCTCCTCCAAAACATTCACAGGAGTGTGAGGATTCAAAGCCACGCCCGCTTTGGCACCCATGGCCTTAATGGCATGAATTGTACGGTGTAAGTGATCACAAGCTTCGTAATGCACTGTGATGATTTCCGCTCCACTATCTCTGCATTGACCAAGATACTTGTCAGCATCTGTAATCATAAGATGAAAATCCAATGGCTTTTTGGCATGTTTGGCAATAGCCTGAGTCACTGGAAAACCGAAAGATATATTCGGCACAAAAACACCATCCATTATATCAATATGAATGTAATCCGCCTCACTCCCATTGAGCATCTCAATATCTCTTTGAATATTTCCAAAATCAGCAGCTAACACCGACGGTGAAACCAAACATCTACTCATAATTTTTTCAATTGGATCACTTCCTTAAATCTCTTAGAGCGCAAACTAAGGAAGTATATTCCGCTTCGCAACCCTGTCAATTCGAGATTTAGTTCTTTTGATATATTCTGAGGTTCTAAGCGCTCCTCATAAACTTTTTTACCACCATTGTCATAGAGCACAATATCTAATGCTCTGTCAAAGACTCGGTCTCCCAAATTGATCGTGAGCATGCCATCATCTAATGGGTTAGGATAAATAGATAGGTCTTGATCAAGAGAAAGCACATTATCAAATTCTGTAAGTGGGTATTTTGGAATACCATATCCAGTCAATGTATCTGGAACCGTGGATTTATTACCAGTAGCCTTGATTGCATCTATTACAGTTAGGCTTGTCCAGCTTGGATAAGCTTGGATAACCCCAGCCACAAACCCTGCAACTTGTGGTGAAGAAAAGCTCGTTCCATTTCCTGTAGAAATCCTGCCTTCATTATTAGACATCCTAAAAACGGTAGCTCCTGATCCTAGTGCGACTACATCGGGCTTAATCCTGCCATCAGCAGTGGGTCCGTACGAGCTAAATCCAGATTTCGCTCCCGAGATACTGACACTACCTATTGTAAGAATATCCTTTGCATCCCCAGGACTTGTCACATGACCCCAGGTTCCATTTCCAGAGTTTCCCGCACTCACGACGACAACTATTCCTTTATCTGATGCCAGTTTTGCCGCTCGCGCCACTATAGTAGTTTCGCCATCCATATCATCTAAAGTGTAATTCATATTATCGTCGGAGAAATCCGAATATCCTAAGGAGCCATTGATTACATCTACACCAGCACTGTCCGCATATTCAGCGGCCATTAGCCAATTGTATTCTTCGATTCTGTATTCGCTGGAGACATCTTCCGTCACACATAGAATGTAATTAGCCTTAGGGGCAGTACCTATCAAATCCTCTCCATAATTGGAAGCAATACAGGATAATACAGACGAACCGTGATCATGGAATTGAAAAACGTTTCCAGAATTAGTGATAAAGTCTTTTGTGCCGATAAGTCGATCTTCTTTGTGCATACTCCCAAACGGCTCGTATTCATTGACCCCTTCAAAACCAGAATCAAATACTGCTATCAGAACTCCTTCCCCCTTGTACCCATCTTCATGCATCTTATCAGAACCCAACAAGCGCAATTGAGTGCCTGTATTGTGGTTGATATCAGAAGGAATGATAAAATCGTTGGCAATCACCTCAGTCTGATTCTGAGCACCTAAACGTTCGCCGGGAGCTACATACACAACACTATCAACAAAACTCAGCTGACGAACCGCGTCCAATTCTGAATCAAACATCTGTGTAAGAGCGGCATTGAACCACTTAGAAGTAAAGTAGACATCCGCGCCTGTTTCAGTGATCTGCGTGATGTAGGTTGGATCAACTGGCAAATCTTGATCTGTAATAGCTGTTCCCATTTTCGATCTTCGATCGATAGACCGCTGACTCAAAAACGCTAATGGACTATCAATGGAGTATGGTGAATTGTCCTTGTCGGAAAGAAAAACCACGTAGCGATTCATCTGAGCATAACTTGGCATTGCCGCCAAGAAAAGAACCATTAATACAGCTGATCTATAAATTCCCATATTCAAATAACCATTGTCTTAATATTCTTCCACTTTGTATTTCCCCTGCACTATTGCAATCCAACGTGCAAAATCCTAAAGTAACATAGTCTTTTTGAACTAATCCTATTCCCTTAGCGAAAGTTTCGCGGCGCTCATCCTGATTAACAAGGTTAGCAGGAATATCCTCTATGATTACGTCTATTAATTCTGTTGAAGATAAATCCACCCTAACATTCTCCACCTCTCCTGCAGACTGAAAATAGTATGTTCTATCCGTTAATGTGTTGAAGGCGTTACCGTTCCAATTGACGCTTAGATTGACTGGCTGAATGAGCTTTACATAAGGAACGTTGTTCTCCGTAACGATCACTGATTGCGCAATTTTATGGACACTCCAAACGGAATCCAGTTCGAAGTTGATACTGTCCACCGCGACATATCTGTTGATCAAATACTTAACAACCCCATTTCCATTCATTATACTGTCAGCGATCACCTCACGAAGCATATATCTTGAGGTGTCTGGATCTAAAAGCGAGAACTTAATCTCTTCCACCCAATAGGTTCGATACTGACCAATCTCCATTGGATAAAAATCAAAATCACCTTCGATAGGTGATAAATCACTTTCTTTATTGCATCCTAAGAAACTAATCCCAATCAATATGGTGACCAAAATTCTCATTTACTGAATGTAGAGCCAATAAACGGCATTCCGACTTTTGAAGGCTCGCTCGCTTGCTTAAATGAAGATTTGATCCAACCTCCACCAATAACGTCATTGCCCTCATAGAAAACTGCAGCCTGACCAGGTGCAATCGCGTGCACACCATTTCCGAAAAACACTTTCATCATATCTCCCACCTGCTCAATAACGGCTGGATTGCCATGATCATTGTAACGAACCTTGGTAACTGTATCTCTTCTTTCGCCTTCTATAGATGCATATTTCTGTAAAGTCAAATTCTTCACATACATCCCATCTCTTGATAGTTCGTCAAAAGTGCCAAGCACCACTCTGTTCTTCTCTTTCTGGATCTCCACCACATATGCAGGGAATCCCAATGCAATACCCAAACCCTTTCTTTGTCCAACAGTGTAAAATGGATAGCCATCATGCGTCCCTACCACAGTGCCATCTTCGAGTACAAACTCTCCGCCTTTTACTTTTTCTTCAAGTCCTTCCACTCTCCTTTTAAGAAAGCCTCGGTAATCATTGTCCGGCACAAAGCAAATCTCATATGACTCAGACTTACTTACCAACTCATGAAAACCCCGCTCGGTCGCCATTTCTCTGATCTGAGATTTGTGGAGGTTTCCTAGTGGATATTTTGTTCGGCTTAAGCTCTCTTGGGAGATTCCCCAAAGTGCATAAGACTGATCTTTGTGTTCATCTTTCCCTTTCGAGATGACAAAGCGATTATTTTCTTCCCGAACATTAGCGTAGTGACCAGTCGCTATAAAATCACAACCCAGCTTATCGGCTCTTCTGAGCAATGAATCCCATTTGATGTGGGTGTTGCACATGACACATGGATTGGGCGTGCGCCCTTCGAGGTATTCGTTGGTGAAGTGATTGATCACATAATCGCCAAACTCTTCTCTGATATCTACTATATAATGTGGGAATCCGAGGCTAACGGCAATATTTCTTGCGTCATTGATAGAATCAAGGCTACAACAGCCAGTTTCTTTTTTAGAACCTCCTGAAGTCTGATAATCCCATGTTTTCATGGTCATGCCAATGACTTCATAGCCTTCTTCGTGTAGCATCACAGCTGCGACTGAGCTGTCTATTCCGCCGCTCATGGCGACTAATACTCTTCCTTTTTTACTCATTCTGCGTTTCGCGAGGTTCAAAGCCTCGTTTACATTCGACAATAATTCAAGTTACAAAGATAGGCTTTGGGTTGGTCAGGCTCAAAGAATTGGGTGGGAATAAGTAACTCGCCTTTCGGGATTCTTATCTATGGAATCAAAGGCCTTTTGATAGCAAATTCTCAGACTAGCAGCACGGAAGTAACTTCCGCGCCAAAGGGGGTATCTTCTGCTGGTTTAAGAAAGGTCTGTGAGTCACAGACCATGGAGGAGTATCTTGGATTAACACAAAATCAAGCAAACCAACACAAATCTGTTTTGGTCAGCATATTCGCTGACAAGAGGTTTCAGTAAGTCTGTAATTAATCATCAAATTCCGAGATAGTACTCCCCTGTTATGAATTAACAAGACATGACTCTAAAAACTATCCTAAGAGCTCTTAAAGGTGAATTTGTTCAGATCGAAGTGACATGCCTATCCTAAGCGAGTGACATAGTTATGTTGAACGAGTGACATAACTATATCACTCAGCTAACAACACTATGACAAACCCCGGGCATATTTGATTCAAAAAAGCAACCCTATTTTTAGTCTTTCAGTGTATTGTAATTGAAGTGCAATTGTCTAAATATTGGTGCAAAGTCATGGCGCTAAGGATACTAAACGAGCCCTATTCCTTGCTATTCTTAGTTGCTAAATATTAGAATAATTATATTGATTGTGCCACCACTTCCTTAAGCGCCGCTTGCGTTGACATTGTTTATACCGTGATCAATACTCACTCAAACAGTACTGTTGAATCTGTTGGATGCAGAGAGACTCCCTTATAATTGCGCTTCATTCACTTCACGTGATATCAATTCTAAAGCAATTCAGGGAGTGACGGTGGGCTAGCTCTTGTCTGAGTGTCTCACACCGACTTTCCTAAGGAAAATAAGATCTAAGCGAGAAGCTTTGATATGATAGTGGCTCTCAAATATCCTGTCCGAAAGTCAATAGATTATTATCTGGGTCTAGCAAGGCAAATTCCTTTTGCCCCCACGGTTTGCTTTGCAATTTTCCGTTAGGATGAATTTCCGTTTTATTGTCCAGCATAGATCTGTACAATCCGTCAATGTCGCTCGTTCGGATATAGACTTGTCCATAATTTTCTTTCGGATCAAGTTCTTTAAACTCGAAAAAGTGAACTTCTATTTCATCCTTTTTGATCATTAGATACCCTTCATAATCCCCAATTTCTTCAAAGCCCAACTGATCAATATAAAAATGCTTGGTGGCAGATTTATTACGCATTGGTAATTTCGGATTTACGTTTGTCAGCATTATTTCAAAATATCAATGGATTAGCTCCTCCTCCAAAACGGCAGGGAGTTGGCCATTATACTATACCCTTTTGGCCTCTGTGCTGCTTACTTGAGCTACTCGATCTGAAGGAAATCTTGTTTTAAACAGGTTCACTCTTCTATTTCGTAGTTAATACTGAGTTTTCGCAGCGCTCTAAAGGCAGAACTCGAGTTTTTATCTTCTATCTCAATTTCTACAGCATCTCCTTCCAGAAGGATCCCGGTAAGTTCATTTGACAGGGACTCACTCATGTTAGATGAAATCTCATTGATACACTTGGCTATCGCTCTTCTATCTGGCCTTTGAGCATCACAAGACTCTAGGTTTAGTTTCATAATTCTGTATTATTTCGGTAAGATACTGAAGCAGAGATCATCTATTCCCATGTAGCCATTATTACAGTTTGTCGGCTGCAAAATATCAAGACGTTTTCACATAAAAATGGCGCTAACAATTCTCAAGCTAATGGGCACGCTAGAAGCCGACGTTCTGTTATCGTAGCTAGGTAGGGATTATATGAGCATCTAAGGAATAATCAATGTTGATCTTATAGAATTATAGAATCGACACCCGTTGCAAACACGTGCCAAGAAGACAAACGTTACGAATACATCCATCTAAAAGTACTACATCTATCTAATGATTGGGAATATTTAATAATTTACAATTGAACTTAAAAATGGAAGCCTATATGATTCTTTTCACTTCTAACCTATCATCTCAAAACGCTAATTAATTGATGGATACATATCTAGAGACAACAAAAAATTTATATAGAGATGCCGCGATCACTCCTGATGTAGGGCTATGTTGTACTACGTCTCCTATCTGGCAACTCCCTGGATTGGATATGCCTAAGAAAATGCTCAGCATGAACTATGGCTGTGGCTCTACGGTTCATCCTAGAGACTTGGTTAATAACCCAACCATCCTGTATGTTGGTGTTGGTGGGGGCATGGAGCTTTTGCAGTTTAGCTACTTCAGTAGAAAGCCTCAAGGGGTGATAGGCGTAGACGTAGTGGAAGAAATGCTTACGGCTTCTGAAGAGAATTTTGTAGAAGCTGAGAAACTCAATCCGTGGTTTAACAAAGAGTTCGTCGACCTCAGAAAAGGAGATGCTTTAGCGCTTCCAATAGAGGATAATTCAATAGATGTAGCAGCTCAAAACTGTCTCTTCAACATCTTCAAAACAGAAGACCTAAAACTTGCTCTACAGGAAATGTATCGGGTTTTGAAACCTTACGGAAGACTCGTGATGTCTGATCCAATTTGCGAGCAACCAATGCCCGAAAACTTAAGAAATGACGAACGCCTCAGAGCATTATGTTTAAGCGGTTCTATCCCGATGAAAGAATATGTGAAAATGTTGACTGATGTAGGTTTTGGGACTGTAGAGATCCGTGCCAAACGCCCGTATAGGGTTCTTGCGCCAGGCACTTATGATACTGAAGAAATCATTTATATCGAAAGCCTAGAAGTCTGCGCCATCAAAGACCCCATGCCGGAAGATGGCGCTTGTGTTTTTACAGGGAAGTCAGCAACCTATTTTGGGAAAGAAGAATACTTCGATGACAAAAAAGGGCATGTAATGATGAATAATCAACCGATTGCTATTTGTGACAAAACAGCGGGATCACTAGCCAGATTAGAAAGAAAAGATATCCATATCACTGACTCGACCTGGTTTTATGATGGAGGAGGTTGCTGCTAAACAATCCAGATTCGGCTTTGATATTATTGAAAACCCAAGAGTTTCACTCTTGGGTTTTCTTTTGACTCTCACATTAACGGCTTCCAATCATATGGTGAGATTATCCTCTATCGATCCTGATAGTCCCAGCAAGACTTTCCAGATCGTTAAAAAACCAGATCAAACGTCCATATGGAATACAAGCTTAAGCTGACAGCCTTAAACCTGCTCTTACGAAAACCAATTAACACTATTGAAGCTCTAATTATTTTGGTTTCTTTGCAGCTTAAAGAAGAGAGCAATGGCATTAAAGACATTCGTAAAAATTGGCAAAATTGAAAACCTGAGTGACGCACGATATTGTGCTGGTATGATGGTGGACGTGCTTGGATTTAATTTGGAAGAAGGTTCGGAGGGCTATGTGGATAATGACAAGTTCAAGGAAATAACTAGCTGGTTGGCGGGAGTGAAGTTTTGTGGTGAGTTTCAAAATGCTCATTCAGCTGAGATCAAATTGGCTATCGCGAATAATGCTCTTGACTATGTGGAAGTACAAAGTATTGATCAGTTAGTTGAGTTTTCAGAGAGTGTTGTAGGCTTGATATACAAAATAAAAGTTGAGAATGAAGAAGAATTGGCCGAGCTACCAACTAAACTGGCCGTGGCGAAAGATCTGGCTGATTATATGATCATCTCCTCTAAGAATGAAAATCTCGATATCAATAACGTCCTAAAACAAACAATCACTGACGAGATGCCAGTGATTGTTGGGTATTGTCACTTTCCTAGTGACGTAAAAAATCTTATCTCTCAACCCTATTGTGGAGGTTTCGAACTTGAAGGCAGCGCAGAAGAGCGACCTGGCTTCAAAGACTATGACAATGTCATGGACATTCTCGAACTCCTAGATGAAGGTTGAAGTCAGTGTCCCTTATTTCAAGAAAGTGACCAAATCTAAATCAAATTCCAAAATCGAGTTAGCAGGAATAGGACCAACTCTTGCTGGTCCATATGCATAACCTGAAGGTACATACATGGTCATTGAACCACCTTCTCCCATATAAGGAACCAATATTTGCCAAGCTGGTATCAATCTATTCACGAGAAGTGGAATGGTATCCCCAGCATCAAAATTAGTTGGTGAACCCATTACTCTCCCAGCATAGGAAACTACAATTTCATCATCTACAGTTGGATTGTTCTCATTTCCAACTACATGCATAACATATCGCAAGCCATAAACACTATCCTCCAATGCGGTAATATTATTGTCTTGCAAATATTGAGTAATGAGTTCTTGGTCTATTTCCAATTGCTCGGCAAAACTCTTTTGCTCCGGAATTTCAATATCATCAATACAACCAATTGTAAATAAGACTAAACTCATTACACTCCCTAAGACTAATTTCTTCATTATCGTATTCTATATTTATTTAAAATTAAATTTTATGTATTTAATCGACTCCCCTTTCTCCGTCCAAATTTTCTCGTATTTGGTCTTAATCCCATGGTGATCCTCTAGTAAATCTGATCGGTAAAGATCGTGGGTATAAATGAGGTTATTGACCTCAAATTCATTTTCTAAAACCTCTAGTGTGTACTCAAACAACGACGTACTATCCGTCTTAAACTTAAACGTTCCTTCTAGTCTGCAAAGCTTCTGATAAATCTTCAGATACCTTGGATTCGTTAGTCTTCTGCGAATATCTCCTTTCTTAGGTCTGGGATCAGGAAAAGTCAACCAAAATTCATCCACTTCTCCCTCCTCAAAGAACTGATCCAACATGTGCATCTGAATACGAAGAAAGGCGACATTATTCAAACCGCTATCAAGTGCATTAGTACTTCCTTGAAAAAGGCGATCTCCTTTAATGTCTACGCCTATATAATTTCTTCCCGAATCGATTCCTGCTAAACCAACTGTATATTCTCCATCTCCACAACCAAGTTCGACGGTAATAGGACGCTCATTAGCAAAATAACGTTGCTTCCATTGCCCTTTTATTTCATTATAAATATCCTTACCCGGTTCAATAATATTCTTCCTATTTGCATTCTCTGCAAATCGAATAAGCTTTTTCCTCACAAATCTTTGATTTCAGCGACCACAAAAGTACTACCAAAGACAACTATCAGATCATTAATGGTTGCAATCTTTTTTGCCTGATCGATAGCATCATTAACATTCTCAAATTGGTTTCCCCTAATCCCTTGAGCTTCAAACTTACTGGTTAACTCTTCCACAGCCAAAGATCTTGGCACGCTAGATTGTGTAAAATAGTAAGTCGCATTTTTTGGCAGAATGGATAAAATTGTATCAATCTCTTTATCTCTGACCATGCCGAAAACTAGATGAAGCTGGTCAAAATCAAGATTAGATACTTGTTTCATTAGTTCTTTTACACCTGATCTATTGTGACTAATGTCAGCATAAAGAGCTGGTTTCTCAGACAGTCTTTGCCACCTTCCTAGCAAACCGGTAGATGATTTAATCCCTTTGAAACCATCCAAAACATGCTGATGAGTAATCTCAAAACCTTGGAGTCGTAACTCATCTATGGTTGATAAAATCCCAGGAATATTCTTAACAAAGTAAGAAGCTGTAATATCTGATATCAGTTCGTAGGAACTTTTATTCCTTTCCGTTACTTCAATGACTTGATCCCTACCACCATTGCTCAGTATCTCCAATTGAAAATCATTGGCTGTTTTTAGCTCGGCATTTACCGTGTTGGCCTTGTTTTGGAATACATGCAATAAATCTGGCTGATCCGCGCCTATGATCGCTGGTGTGTTTGGTTTGATTATTCCAGCTTTCTCCCTGGCAATTTGCTCTAAAGTATCCCCTAAGATATCCGCATGATCATAATCAATCATTGTAATCAACGAAACCAATGGGTCAATCACATTGGTGGAATCCAACCTCCCTCCCAATCCTGTTTCAATCACGGCGATATCAACATGCTCCTTAACGAAATAATCAAACGCCATGGCTACTGTCACTTCGAAGAATGATGGATTTATTTCTTCAATCAAATCCTGATTTAAGGTTACAAATTCAGCCACAGCTGACTCAGCTATCGGTTCTCCATTGATTCTGATCCGCTCTGTAAATGACTTTAAGTGTGGTGACGTATATAGTCCGGTCTTATAGCCCGCAGCTTGAAGTATGGATGCAATGGTGTGAGCAGAAGTCCCTTTTCCGTTGGTTCCTGCAATATGAATTGACTTGAATTTATGATGTGGATTATCCAACCCTTCCATTAAAGCAATAGTATTGGTCAAGTCTGCCTTCATAGCTGCCTTACCTATTCGCTGAAACATGGGTAGTCTCTGCATTAAATAATGCATCGCATTTTGAAAATCCATCCTACTTCGTGGTGATCAAGAAAGTAATGGTGCCAACTGATTTGGCTGCAGCCATCTCCCCTTTCATTTGACTAAATGACAATCGCTCCACCGACTGCTTATACTTGAGCATTAATCCTGGGGAAACCGTGTATCTGTTTGGGGTTACTGTAAGAATATAACCGTCTGCGTCAATGCTAATATCAAATACGATGATTCCAGACTCATTGGAATCATCTTTCGGCTCTGGTGGTGAATCCCAGCTCCAGCCGGTCAACTGCAAACTAGCCCCTTTGGATGTGCCTGCCTCACCCATGATCGCTCGATCATCAATGGTTCCCTCTTCCGTGCCAACCTCACCTGATCCTTCTGTATTTCCTTTTGAATCTGCGACCTCTTCTGAGTTGACTACATCGCTATTTACGTCTTCTTTCTCTTTGGCCGGCTCAGCTTCACTCTCCGTCTGCTCTGGCTCTGAATTTATTGGATTTTCAGTAACCTCAGGCATTTCCACCTCTTCCTCTAATATCTCCTCCTGTGTTTCAGTTACTTCTTGTTCCTCCTCAACAAAATCAGGTGACGGCTCATCAGTCAGTATCTCAGATAATTCATCCAATACCTCCTCCTGCACAGGCTCTACCGGTACCTCAGTGTTTTCCGACTCCTCATTTATCAACTCTTCCACGGTTTCCTCAACTACGTACTCAGTAATTTCCGTCTCTTCAGCAGTCTCAATGTTAGATTGATTAGGCGCTGCTTGCTCTACACTCCCAAAACTGACTTCAATTCCGTATGTAGGGATAGGTGGAAATGGTTCCTTCCAGGCAATTAGAAAGTAGAATATCAAAAGCATAATCAGTTGAACTGTCAAAGACGATATCCATCCAATTTTGCGATATTTTCGATCATTCTTTCCCAACATGATCTATCAATCAGGTTTTGTTGCAATCGACACTTTTGCTTCCAAGGCTGTGGCTATTCCAGCTACGGATACTACATATTCAACAGGTACAGACTTATCGCAGTGCAATACAACTACGCCCTCTTTACCTGCAAACTCATTGCGCAACACGCCTTCCAGCTGCTTAATATTGACTTGCTGATCATTCACAAAGTATTTCAAATCATCAGTGATTGTCACACTGACTTTTTGCATGACAATCTCCGAACTCTTGCTGGAAGGCAGATTCACTGGCAAACCAGACGGAGTGATAAAAGAAGAGGTCAACATGAAGAAAATCAATAGCAAAAAAACGACATCCGTCATGGATGACATACTAAACGATGCTTCTACCTTATGTTTTGAGTTGAGATTCATTTCTGTGGCTCTTGTAGTAGGTCAACAAAATCTATGGCAGAGTACTCCATGTTGTGAATTAGCTTCTGAACTCTGGATATCAGGTAGTTATAGCCTAAGTAAGCCAAAATCCCAACAAACAGACCTGCAGCCGTAGTGACCATCGCCTCATAGATACCACTGGAAAGTAATTTTGGACTTACAGCACCTTCCTCTTGCGCAATCGCGATAAAAGCTTGAATCATCCCTGTAACGGTACCCAAAAAACCAATCATAGGAGCTGCTCCAGAAATAGTAGCTAGCATACTTAGGTTTTTTTCCAGTCGATAAATTTCAATTTTCCCAGTATTTTCAATGCTCACCTCAATGTTTTTAAGAGGACTTCCTATTCTACTGATCCCTTTTTCTATCATCCTAGCTACGGGCGTATCAGTATCGGTGCATAGTAATCTTGCAGCATCAATTTCACCATTAGAAACCATTGATCTTATTTTATCCTTGAAGCTGCTTGGTGTATTAGATGCACCTCTAATTACAAGTAGGCGCTCAACGAAAATGAAGATTGCTCCTATCCATAATAGAATGATTGGAATCATCATGTAACCACCATTAAGCAATAGATCTAAGACAGAAATGGTGTCTAGACCTTCTGTATTTACTTGAAGTAATATATAATTCATAGGAGTAATAGGACAAAAAAAATCGTTTAGCCCACTACATAACGACGGGCTAAACGATTCATTGTTAAATAATTATGATCAATATCTAAGAGGCCAGATTTCAGTTCCAAACTCTTCTTTGAAGTTACCCAAACTAGCTTCAGCATCTTTAAAAGTACTAAATTCAGCTACTGCCACTCGGTAAAATCTAGAATTCTTAAATGGTGGAATCACAATAGGACTTTTGCCTTTAGCTGCCAATGCATTGGCATGATCCATAGCAATATCTTCATCAAAAAAACTTGCTACAACCACATATGCTTTACCGGTAGGCTGTTCGAGCTGCGTCACCATTCCAGCAGGCATTGCTTTAGCCACTGGTTTTGGTTTTGGCTTAACTACCTCTTTAGGTTTCTCCACTTCCTTAGGCTTTTCAGCTGCAGGTTTTTTCGCAACAGGTTTTTCAACCTTTGCTACCTCTTTTTCCTTTTCCCCGTCTGATCCATCATAAGAGAAAATTAAAATGAATGCAATCGCAACAATAAGCAACGTACCAATAACGACCGTTCGGACGAACTTAGCCTTACTTGCTGCTTGATCCGCGCTAGCGGCATAAGAACTAGCAACGGCAGTCTTAGCAGTAGTTTTTACTATCGGAGTAGGCGTTTTTTCTTTCTCTACTTCCTCAAAAGCACTATCATCGAAATCTGATGATCCTGAATCATTCTCATCAACTTCAAAAGCACTATCCTTTAACTCAGGAGATTTTTCTGTAGATGACTCGAATTCATCATAGGATTCCTCTTCGTAGAACGCATTAGCGCTCTCATCAGTCTCCATTTCATCCTCAAGCTCTTTCTCAAGTTCTTTTTCCCAGTCCTCTTGCTCGTCAGAAACTTCCAAATCTTCATCCGACAAATCAGTATCATCTAGATTTTCGACTTCCATTTCTTCGGGTTCAGATTCAGCTTCTGCCTCAGGTTTTTCGTCAGAGTCGTCATCCGAATCCTCGTCATCTAACTCGTCATATTCTAAATCAGGAAGTCCAAAATCCTCATCATCATCAAATACGTCTTTTTTTTCCTCCTCCGGGTCTTCGTTTTTATTTTTGCTTTTAGCCATTAGATTAGATTTATCCGCTTCCAAGATAACAAAAACTTCAATATTCTAAAACACTGAAGTTCTATCTTTTGCTTGCGAATATGCTACATTAAAATCGATATATAAAACCCAACTTACCAGTAATTCCACGTACTGGATAATTCAGGTAGCGCTCATAGTCCACTCCCAGTAGATTTTTGACATCAACAAAAGCGGAAAATGAATCATTAATTTCGTACTGGACACCCATTCCTATGTCGAGAATCATGCTAATTTCTTGTGAATCTGAGGTGCTTGGATTGAATGCAGCGATTCCATCCATAATATGGAAATTAGTATGAACCCTAAGAGAATTGCCAATTAACTGCTCATAATTAATCAATACTTGAGTAGTGGGTAAATGCCAAGCCTCAGCCAAAACCTCTGTTTGATAATTACTATAAGTAAGTTGTGCCGATAATTGACTGTTACCTTTAATGAAACTAATAGTTGATCCAATGTCGACTTGACCAAACCCTCCAGTTTCTGTGATCAACTCAAATCTAGAACTGTCATTCACCGAACTAATGAAAAACTGATTATTGGAGATATTGACATATGAAATGAATGGTTTGATAGAGAGTAAGTCTGAAATCTGATATAACACACCGAAGGCTAATTTGAGGTTAACATCTTGATTATTGATATTCAGTGAATCATTTAGATATCGATTATCACCCAATAGTGATGAGAGCGAACTCATCCTTGACTCGCCCGACACTTCCCCACTAATAGTGAGTTCATCTGAAGCCAACCAGTTCGCTTTGACTAAAGGATAAACCTTGGTTCGACTGGAGATATTATCTTCTCCGAGTGCCACATTAATCCCACCGGTCAACTCAAGGTTGTCATTTTGCCATGTCATATTAGGTGAAGCAGAGAAAACATGACGTTGCTGACTGAAACCACTTTGGTAGTCCGCCAAGTCATAGTTAGATTCCAAAGAAACGGAAACGGCTTCCGAAATCTCATAGCTCAATCTTAATTCGTTTCTGAATACGAATTCCTTATTAATATCGACTTGAGAAGAAGACATGTTTGATAATTCAATAGAAGGATTGATAAACCAAGTCCAATCTGAATTGGTGTTCGAGCTGGCGCCAGCTCCAAATTGAAATTGATCTCTAGCTATTCGATCGTCTATCAAAAGTGGATTGGGATTAATTATCTCTGACGGTTGGTCGAAACCATAAAAATAATAACCTTCTCTCATGTAGTTTAATTGAGACCCTAGCTTCAACCCTTTGAATTCATGACCCAAATCAAAACCAGTATTAAATCTTGAATAGGCACTCTCCTCTTCACGAATTGGTCCGCGAGCAAATGACTCAAAGTCTAAAAAAGCGGACAAATCACTTTTATCTCTTTCTCTTCTATAATACCCAAAAAGTGAAGGGGAAATGTAATTCCCAAAACCCACTTTAAGAAAACCATCCTTATTCTTAAATAAGAGATCATTTCGATACTCTTGAACTCTGATCAAACGCTCATAAGGAGCCAAAACTAACTCGGGATTACTCACCTGATATTCCAAATTGCCCTCGTCGTAAACGACAATATCTACAGCAACTGGTTTATATATTCGAGCAGCCTTTGGCAATGTGAGCGGGGCATCCTTTTCGATAATGATCTGTGCATCCTCCACTTCTCCAACAGGTGAATCTTGTGAATATGCAGCTCCCGACCCTCCGAGTAAACCAACAAAGATTGAAATGACTAAAATCCTCTTCATTTGATTGAATCTGTTTGGGTTGTATCTTGTTGTAAAACCAATTCTTCCTCTACTTGTATTTCGCGCATAAGCGCTTGGGCCTCTTCTTTGATTTCCGAGAGCTCAGTATGTTTAATAACCGATTCCAGAGTAGCCCGGGCCTGGAGCAATTCATCGAGTTTCAGATAGTTCTTGGCAATAAGAATAAATGATTTGCCCACCCAATACCTATAAGAACCAAATGACCTATTCAAATCAAACAATATCTCCAATGAATTCTTATGAGCCCCTTTTTCGAAATAAATCTTACCGATCAGATATTTTGCCTCCGCAGCGTTTTCATTTTGCACATCATTGACTACTTGAATTAGCTCATCTAACGCCAAGTCTGATAATCCTTCGGCAATCAAAATTTTGCTTTTAACCAGTAATATCTTACTCGCAGCACTCGCTGGTTTCCAATCAGATCTCACCAATGCCTCAATCACTAATTTGGCACTATCATATTGGTTGGTCATATAATATGCTGTCATCAATCCCTCGTTAGCCAAATACAATTCTTTAGCACTAGACCCTGCATCATTGAGCAAATGATAATTCTGTATAGCTTGACCATAGGAACCTGATTTTAAGAGCGCCTTACCTCGCTTATCCAATGATCTTGTTTGATAAACACTCTTACCTGCATTGACGACCTTCAAATAAGCCTCGCTGGCTAGCTGCCATGATTCACTTCGGTAGTAAGATTCTCCTAGAAAATACAAAGCATCCAGTCGGAATGAACTTGTCGGATACTTAGCAATGAAAGCATTCAATTTATCAATCGCTATCGTATATTTTTGATCGTAAAAAGAGGTCTTAGCCGCTTCGAATGCAATTACTTCAAGACTTGAATCATCAGGGTGTGCCTGCTCATAACGACTTAATATCTCGTTAAAGTTAGCGACTGGCTCACCTTGTTTGATGATTTCTTGCAATCCAAGCAAAGCAGAATTTGCTACAGGATGATTAATATGGTTATCAAGCAGATATAGATAATTTGCTTTGGCCTCTTTCAAGTTGCCCATATTTACATAACAAAGTGCTTGGCGAGACTTAACATAAGGGACAAGATCGTTAAGGGGATAATCGATCAATAATCTGTTGTAAAGATCCACCGCAGATGCGAAATCAGAACGCTCCATATTCAATTCTCCTAACTGAAAAAGCGCCTTTGCACTGTAATTCTCATTTCCTAAATCGATTACAGCATTGAATGATTTAATCGCTGCTTCTGATTTAGATGTAAGTGTATAAATGAGCCCCTTCTGATAGTTCACATAAGCAGTATTGTCCTTATTTCTATCATAGGAAGTGATTGCTCGGTCATACTGCTTGGTTACATAGTAGCAGTCAGCCAGCCTCAGGAGTCCATCGTTGTAAAACTCATGCATGGGTGATGCCAACTTCACGTATTTATTAAACGCAGACAAAGCTTTATCGAAGGCCTTGTCATTGTAATCGAGATAAGCCAGACTATAGCTTGATTCCATTTCCCAAGGTGAAACGGCGTAGCTAATGCTCTTACTGTATGCTCGTTTAGCTTCCTGACTTTGATTCAGCAGCGAATGACATTCACCTTTAAGGTAGTTTCCTTTGGCAGCCAAAACTCTGTCTTCTGGATAAGCCACTGATTTATTTAGCAGTTTGAGCGCCTCTGCAAACTTGGAATCGTTGAAGAGTAATTGCGCCTGTTGGATGGTTACCTTCTGATAAGCCTTTTTGAGGCCTGTCGTTTTATTCACTATAGATTCAAGATGGGATATGGCCTGAGCGTAGTTAGAAGTCTTGAGATAAGCCTGGGCCATAATTTCATTAGCGTCTGTTGACCACCTACTCTTGGAATAATTAGTCTTGAAATTCATCAAATCCAGTATGGCTTCATCATGCACCCCTCGTTCGTAATTAATCTTCCCGATAAGGAAACTGGATTCTTCTCTAATGGCTTCATGCTCAACTTCTTGCCCTTCAGAGACTGTCTTGAATGCGGAATAGGCATAATTCAAATTCTTCTGTTGCAAGTAGAGTTTACCCAAGTAAAAACTACTAACCTCTCCAATGGCACCTTTGGCAAGGCCTGCTTTCTTGAAATTATCAATAGACTTGTCTGAATTTCCATTTTGATAATAAGCATAACCAAGTTTGAAGTAAGTGTTAGCGTCAGCTCGATTGCCAGACAAATCAAGGTATCGCTGAAAGTGCTCAATTGCTTTTGGATACGACTTCTCAATGTAGCGTGCCTCACCACAAAGTTTATTTAGTTCCTTATTGGCATCATTGACCGCATTGGTCAACTGATCTGTCGCTAAGGCATATAACCTGCTATACTTTTCGATCTGAAAAAGTATGGTGGCCATGAGGATAACTGATCGATCTTCGATTTTGCCACCTGATGTGGTTTCTTCTAGCAAATCCAAGGCACTCTGATAGGCCTTCTGCTGAAATCTAATATTTGCTAAATAATATGAAGCATCATTGAAGTAATCGCCTTGATAATTGAGTAAATCATCAAAAAATGGAACCGCTTTCTCAAAGCGATCACTCATGAAATAGGCATACCCCATTTCAAACTTGATCTTTTCAGACTCTTCGAAAGTCAAAGAGCGTACCGCAACAGATTCATAATGATAGATTGCTTTCTCAAAATTCTTTTCTCTTGACCAATATTGACCTAGCAGAAAATTGGCATGAGCAGACAAAGGATGTTGTGGATAGTCAGCAACAAAACCTTCCAACTTGGTAAGTCCATTTTTCTCGCCTAAAAACATTAATGATGCGCCCTGAAAAAACTCCGCTTCAACTTGATGAGCAATTCCTGGATTCAGTAAGTACTCTTCCAATAGACCATTAGCCAAAGCAAAAGACTTCAAAGAATAAGCCTCTCTACCCTGATCATATAGCCTTATTGGATCAGACTCAGACAAAACCGTCTGACTTAGTGCTCCTAAACAAGTGCCTAGATAGATCGTAAACACAAAGATTAACCTCATAAATCTGCTAATAATTTGAACTAATGAACGGGCAAAATCAGGATTCGGTATCAATGCATCAATTTATAAACAAGCTCCCTAAGCACTGCAGCATCTTTCATAGTCGCATAGCCAATACCTTTCGACTGTAGGTCAGCTTGATGTATGATCTCTATATTTCGGAGGACGATCCCCAACGGATAATTACGAGCGGCTTGTATATATTCTCTTGCAAAAAATGGATTGACACCAATCGCACGAGCCACAGCATTGGGGTCTTGTGCTCCCTGATCGTGGATCAGAAGTAGTTTTGAGAAATAAGAAAACAGATTGGCGATTACCAGAATCATCGGGTTAGCTGAAGGGTTTGCCGCGAAATACTCAATGATCTTGAACACCTTCACCTCATCCTTCAATGAAAGTGCCTTTTGCAATTCGAAGGTGTTATAGTCCTTACTTATCCCAACAAATTTCTGAACAGCTATCTCATTGATCTCTTCACCGTCCTTTACGTTGATTTGAAGCTTGTTGATCTCATTAGCTAGGCGCTGAAGGTTGTTTCCAATGTTCTCTGCCAAAATCATCACGGCCTTATCCGTAATGTTAGCTCCTGCAGCTTTAGCATAAGCACTTACCCAACCAGGTACCTTGTCATCGTATATTTTCTTCGAAATCAAAAACTCAGCGTTCTTTTCCAGAACTTTTGAAATCTTGGTTCGACGATCTAGTGTTTTGTACTTGTGGCCAAATACCAAGATGGTAGATGCCAGTGGATTTTCTAAGTAAGCGATGAGCAATCTCTGAGCATCCTCCTTCTTCCAATCGCGCATTTCTTGCGCTTCTTTGACGATCACCACCTGCCGCTCACCCATCATCGGGTACTTACGAGCTACATTTAGGATGTCAGTAACTGCCACTTCCTTACCATAGAGAATGTATTGATTGAAGCCCTTCTGTGTTTCATCGAGGGCTTTTTCTTCTATATGATCTATGATATTATCAATGAAAAAGCTTTCATCACCTTGGAGAAAATAGATTGGTGCGTATTTGCCGCTATTTAAGTCCTTAATGATTTGAACGTATTCCGCCATACCGCAAAGTTAACATTGCTGTTGAGTTCTATTGTCTGTTGACCTGCCAAAATATTCTCCACTACTAGGTCAACTGAAAAATTACTAGAAATACAAGGCAGGAAGCAAAACCCATCTATTTTTGCATCCCAAATTGAACACCAAAGAAGAATATGAATAATATCGTTGAGGAACTGAAATGGAGAGGCATGGTGCATGATATCATGCCTGGCACTGAGGATGAATTGAATAAAGGAATGACCGGTGCCTATATTGGCTTTGATCCTACGGCCGATTCTTTACATATTGGGAACCTCGTTCAGATCATGACTCTCATGCATTTTCAGCGGTTTGGTCACAAACCTTATGCTTTGGTGGGAGGAGCTACAGGTATGGTAGGTGATCCTAGTGGTAAGTCTTCCGAGCGAAATTTATTAGATGAAGATACCTTGAATCACAACATTAAAGGCGTACAGGGTCAGCTCGAAAAGTTCTTATCATTCGAAGGTGAGAATGCTGCCGAGATGGTGAATAACTATGACTGGTTCAAGGAATTTAACTTTCTAGAGTTTATACGTGATGTAGGCAAGCACATCTCTGTGAATTATATGATGGCCAAAGACTCTGTAAAGAGTCGACTAGAAACTGGACTCTCCTTTACGGAATTCAGTTATCAGCTCGTTCAGGGTTATGATTTCTACTGGCTTTGGAAAAATAAGAATGTAAAACTTCAATTAGGTGGTTCAGATCAGTGGGGGAACATTGTAACTGGAACTGAACTTATTCGCCGCAAAGGTCAAGGTGAGGCTTTCGCAATGACTACTCCCCTTATTACAAAAGCGGATGGATCTAAATTCGGAAAGTCCGAAGGAGGAAACATCTGGCTTGATCCGGAAAAGACTTCACCTTATAAATTCTATCAATATTGGATTAACTCTTCCGATGAGGATGTTGAGAAATACATCAAGATATTCAGCACCAAATCACATGATGTCATCGAGGGTTTGATTGCCGAACATCGCGAAGCGCCACATCAACGATCATTGCAAAAAGCACTTGCTGAGGAGATAACGACTAGAGTTCACTCTGCAGAAGATCTAGATATGGCGATTAAGGCCTCAGCGATTTTATTTGGCAAGAGTACAACCGGAGATCTCTCCTCTGTAAATGAAAAAACACTTTTACAAGTATTTGAAGGTGTCCCTCAGGCGGAGATTACCAAAGATCAATTAGCTAGTGCCGAAAATGTGACTGATCTACTTAGTGATTTGACTGATGGGATGGTTTTTCCTTCTAAGGGAGAAGCTCGTAGAATGATCAAAGGCGGAGGTGTAAGTATCAATAAAAATAAAATCTCTTCTGCCGATGCAGCCGTTGATTTTGACCTTCTCCAAGGGAAGTATTTACTTGCTCAAAAGGGTAAGAAGAACTACTATCTGATAAAAGTTAGTTAACTATTCGTCGAGATCACTATTTTTACTCAATATTGAACTATTCATAGCTATGAGAAATTCCATTTTATTTTCATTGTTGATCTTATTTTTGGCCGGATCAATCCCACAAGCTTTTGCTCAAGGTGCTTCAGCTGATGATTATTCCGACTACTCCTACTTGTGGGAAGAATCAAGTAAGAAAAAGAAAAAAAAGAAAAAAGACGACACGCCGCAGGAGCAAAAGACTCCAGAAGCAATTGAACCAGAGCCACAACTGGTCGCCCCTCCTGCTGATAGTTTAATAGATCAAAGTAGTATTCCTGCCGATTCTACGAATAATGAAATCAACCAACCTGCTGACAGTTTGGACACTTCAGAACCAGAACCTCAGATAGAAGAAGTACAGGAGGAATTACCTCAAGAAAGCCTTGTCCCACAAGACACAACCACCCAAGAAGAACCAGAAGAGATAAAAGAGGAAAAACCAAAGAAAGAAAAGAAGCCGAAGAAAGACACTTCGAATGATCCTCCCGTTCAAGACTTTAGAGCTGGATCAAGTGTGCAAGGTGGTGGTTCCTTTGATGGCGGACTGACAGTAACGCAGATAGACGACCAGTATTTCGTAGGTATGGTACTCAACCCTGAGTTTTCCATCGGCAAAGTGGGCGTAGGTCTTAATATCCCAATTCTTTATGGCTTGGATGACAAATCGATACGAACTGAAATCTTCAAGGACGGAGTTGGCGCGGCTAGACTTATTACATATGTTAGATACGGAGTTCAGAAAAGCGACCCGATCTATGTGAAAGTCGGACAACTCAACAATACCATGATTGGCTTTGGAGGATTAATCAACAACTACACCAACTCTACAAGTTTTGAAAAGCGTAAACTTGGAATGCACTATGATGTGAACTACAAAGGTTTTGTCGGTATTGAAGGTATGTATAGTGACTTCTCTCCTGGTTCTTTCAACTTATTTTCTGTGAGACCTTATGTTAGACCGCTGATTTTCACAGGTATTCCTATTGTCAAAACGCTCGAAATAGGTTCGACAATCGTTCGTGATAGCGATCAAACTGACATCCCCACTAGTGACAGTACTGCCACTTCTTACCGATTTACTAGAGATGGTATTGGTGCTTTCGGAATTGATGCTGGAATAACACTATTGAGAGTTCCGTTCATTCAGATTGATTTGTTTGCTAATTACTCTAAGCTAAACATCTCCTCTCCTTTGCTCACAGATTCCTTAAATACTGCTTATACTAACGACAACTCGTTGACCACACTTTCTGATGGGTTCAAATCTGGTGGAGGTGCGAGTGTAGGTCTTAATTTCAGATTTCATTTCATTGCTGACTTATTAAGTACAGACATTAGAATCGAGCGACTCAACTATCAAGATCATTACTTACCGCAATTCTTTGACGCATCCTATGAGATCAATAAGGATGCTAAAATTTATTCATTAGGAATAGCAGAGAAAATGAGTGGATTCTATGGTAGTCTAACTGGTCACATATTGAAGAAAGTAGAGTTAGGTGGAAGCTTGATGATTCCAGACCAAATATCAGCAGAAACACCTGCTACGGTGAGAGTTCATGCTGACCTAGACAGACTTGCTGATAAGTTTTCATTCCATGGCAGCTACATTAAAGGAAACTTGACTGACCTAGGTGATGCGTTTACTTTTGATGAAAGATCCTTGGCAAAAGTGAGAGCCATCTATCACCTCAATAAATTCTTGGCGACTGGGTTGGATTACTACTGGGCCTTTACTCCTACAGGTGATGGTGGTTATAAAGCGACTCAGTACGTCTCACCATATTTTGGCTTGAGCATCAAGTTTTAAAGATTCAGAAAGAAACCTATTCCTAAGTTAGGTGCGGCCAGTATCCGTCTACCAGAAAATGCGAATCCTGCTGCTGCTGTGAATCCAAATGTATCATTGAATGAGTACGCTAACTCAGGAGTATATGAAAAATACTCTGTGTTGTTTGCGAAAACACCATTGCCACCACTAGCAGAGCCATCACCATTATAGAGTGAGGTCACATTCTTAAATTTCATAATGACCGTGAGGCTCCTGATGGTATAACCTATCTCCGCTCCCACATGGACTTCTTCAGAAAAACCGTTTGTTCTGTTGTTGAACCCTATAGAAACAGAGCTATAAATTAGCACAGGATAAAAGGAATGACTCGCCTCAAGGGTTATGAGCTGATTGAATTCACCATCACCCGTTTGCAGTATGTTCTCATTGGTAATTTCAGAATCCCCCAATGGCAAACCAAGAATCAGACTTGCGGCCAAGACTATAGGGCCATTTTGAATAATTCCATATTTTAATCCTAAGTCAACGTCACCAATAATTGTACTTTTTTCTTGACCTGGTTGGTTGGCACCACTTTGACGAAATTTGATTTGATTAACAGTAGCTCGTACAAACAGAGGCACATAGGCAATCGCATTCAATCGGTCAGTAATTCCGTATTCACCATAAAGATTGGTAGTGTACAAACTTGTGGTAGGTATGGAAGTAATATCACCTCCCGGCCCAAAAAATGATCCCGCCCGAATCACATTTTGACCAAACTTAAGATAGCCTTGATTCTTCTGAAATACCCAGCCGCCACCACAGAAAGCCGCCGTTTGGAGCATCATGATGCTTGTTGCAATCAATAAAATTTTTCTCATTATTAGTTTAATTCAGCGGATCCAAAAGTGATACTAAAAGGTTTACAAAGCAGAATCACGTATTGATAATCATCAATAGTGATGTTGGAATCAATTTGGGAGAGGTTAAAAGTAGCTCCCCCGTTTCCAGAAATCTCTGACACTTCCAAACCCTGTGCTCCCACAACACTTCCTGTGGTGGAATTAGCCATATATAGAAATGTCCCGAGAGCAAAACTTGTCTGAAAATCACTACTTAATTCTAAAATAAGGTCTCCTGAACTGTCGATAAAAAGAGTGGCCATACCAGAAGTATTGTAGCCGTTGGCATCCATAAAAACTCCCAACCTTGCTACAAACCCCACAATCAAAGGATATGGTTCACTTACTATTCCGTCTATTGTTGCAGTAATAGTTATAAGTCCATCTGAAAGTGCAGTTACTAAGCCAGAGTCACTAACACTAGCGATACTTACATCACTCGAATTCCAGACTATTCCATTATTGGATTGAACTTTTACATCTTCAGTATTAAAGCCTTGTGCTACCAGCTGGAGCGTTTCTCCTAATTTGACTGATTTCGAATCACCAGTAACTACCACTTTCGCCACATCATTGACATCCTCCACCACATTGACAGAAATACTCATGGTGTCCTCACCGGGAACAAAACACAAAACTGAAGTTTGACCTTTTTCGATTGCTGAAATAAGTCCGGTTTGATCGATGATTGCAATGGCGGGATTAGAACTTAGCCAATTGATATCAACTTCATCATCTTCCACCCACATATTGAACCAATAAGAAGCCGTTAATTGCTCCATTTCACCTATTGTCATGGTCACAAATGTCACATCAACCATGATAGCTGAGTCTTTGGGATCATTCTCCAAATCAGTGCCCACACAGCCAACCTGTAGGAGAAGAAAAATTAAAAGGTAAGAGTGATTTTTCATATTTGGGAAATTAATCATGCAACACCATACCTCTACTTAAATAACAGAAAAGCTCGTAATCCTAGGCGACAAATAGCATCATTTGAACTTTTCTGCTGAGTATTTCTCGTGGAGCGCATCAACCATACT